>CAJASG010000649.1 GCA_903944555.1 uncultured beta proteobacterium | reverse complement strand
AGTTTTTCGCGGGACAAGGGAATTCGGGGGTGGCGCACCAGCGCCTTGAGCATGGCAAATTCGCCGGTGGTCAATGACAACTGCTCACCGCTCTTGTGCAGGGTTCGTGCACCCAAGTCAAAAGTGAAGATGCCGAAGCGGATGACCTCGTTTTCACTGGACGGTGCGCCCGGCACCTCTGGCACAGGCCTGCGGCGCAATACGGCGTGGATGCGGGCCAGCAACTCGCGGGGGTTGAAGGGTTTACCCAAATAGTCGTCAGCGCCCACCTCCAACCCGACGATTCGGTCAATGTCTTCACCCTTGGCGGTCAGCATAATGATGGGCGTGAGGTCGTTGGCTGCACGCAGGCGCCGGCAGATGGACAACCCGTCCTCCCCGGGCATCATCAAGTCCAGCACGATCAAATCAGGCGTGTCGCGCATCATGACCCGGGTGACAGACTTGCCGTCTTCCGCCAGCATGACATCAAAACCCTCTTGCGTCAGGTATCGTCTGAGCAGGTCCCGGATGCGGGTATCGTCATCAACCACCAGAATCTTGTTGGGTCGGGGTGTTGGATGGTGCATAGTGGGTTGTGAATTTGTAACAAACCTGATTTTGCGCGGCTTACGCCCGAGCTGACCAAAGAATAGCCGCTGGTTGACACAATGTTACAAAAATTGACCCCTGGTTTCGTGATGCCATCCAACAATGTGCACCTGTCTGCATGAAAGGCCGTTGTAGTGTTTATGCGTAAAACTGCTGTTATTTGCTTTGCCTATTGCATTGGTGCAATGGCCGGCCTTGCCCAAGCGGTGCCCGACAAGGGTGAGCGCGCTTGGGGCGACGCACCCAACCAGCAGCGCAATGCAGACGCCCAACGGCGGCGCGCAGATCTGCGCGCTGCGGTCCAGGCACCAACGGACGGCGCTGCTCCGTCCAACCCTGGCACCGGTGGCGTGCACCAACTCAGCCCGCAAGAACGCAACGATTTGCGACAGCAGCTTCGCCAACAGCGGCGCTAAGCACAGGGCTTTGGTAGGGCAGGCAGGTTTTGACCTGTCTCAAATTGCGATACAGTGTTCTTGTCAATGCGACAAAACACGGTTCAATGCCCAATTCCACCACCTCCTTTACAACTGGCAATACGCTGATCGGTGATCAGCATCGACGCCGTGTTCGCATGATGCTGTGGGTTGCCTCTGGTCTTCTAACCGCCGAAGGCGTCGGCTGGGCGATCTATTTTTTGCAAAAAGGTGCATGGGATATTGTTGCCATGGACTTTGTCATGTTGCTGCTGGGCATCAGCGGCGGCATTCTGACCTACCTGCGGCGCACCCGTATCGCGTTCTTCCTGATTGGGATCAGCATCTTTTTGTTGGTGTGCGGCGTGTCCTTGGTGTTGGATGTTCCCAGTGCGATGGCGCCGCGGTCAACACACCATTTTTTACTGGTCTTGGCTGTGGCCTCGCTGCTGGTCCTGCGCGATGACCGTCCGATGCTGCGCTACCTGGTGACCGGCAGCTGTTTTTTGGCGTTCGTCGTGCTTGCCAGTACGAACATGGGCATCGAGTCCCAGCACGCGCTTCCCGACAGTGTTCGCATTGGTGGGACCTGGGCCAATAACTTTTTTGCGGCAGCCGGTTTGTACGCGCTAATACACATCATCGTCTCTGACTTTGCTGAGAATTTCGCTTTGGAAATGGACCTGCGAAAGGGCATTGCACGCGGTGAATTTTTTCTGGTTTATCAGCCGCAGGTGACGTCTGGAGGGGTGGTGTTTGGTGCTGAAGCGCTGTTGCGCTGGCAGCACCCGACGCTGGGCGTAGTGCCTCCGGACGAGTTCATTCCATTGGCGGAGCAGTCCGGATTGATATTGCCATTAGGGACCTGGGTTTTGGGTGCTGCGTGTGATCAGTTGGTGGATTGGTCCAAGCGTGCCGACATGGCCGAGCTAACCCTGTCGGTCAATGTGAGTGCGTACCAGTTCCGGCGATCGGATTTTGTGCAACAGGTTGCATCGGTGATGGAGCGCACGGGTGTGTCCCCACGGCGCTTGAAGCTGGAACTCACCGAGAGCTCCTTGGTGCATGACATGGACGACATCATCCAGAAAATGGTGGAGCTGAAGACCTTGGGCGTTGGCTTTTCTCTGGACGACTTTGGCACCGGCTATTCGTCTTTGAGTTACCTCAAGCGCTTGCCGCTGGACCAGTTGAAAATTGACAAATCCTTTGTGGACGATGTGCTGACCGACCCGAACGATGCTGCCATTGCGCATATGGTGATTGAGTTGGGGCAGAACCTGGGTTTTTCCGTGATTGCAGAAGGCGTAGAAACCCAAGGACAGTGTGATTTTCTGGAACAGAATGGTTGCCATTTGTTTCAGGGCTATTTGTTCAGTCGACCTATTCCATTGCCGCAATTTACGGACTATTGTTCAAGACATTACGACGTAACACATGACTGAATCGACATTTTTTTTGAATACGGTCGCCTCGGGCGGCGCGCATTCCGCTGAGACGCTGGGTCGGTTTGAGTTACGCAGAATTTTGGGTAAAGGTGCCCAGTCCACCGTGTGGCTGGCATTCGATCCTCGCATGGAGCGTGAGGTGGCCATCAAGGTCATGCGGCCTAGCGATGGTTCTGATGACAAATCGGTGTCCCAATGGCTGCAAGAGGCCCGCAGTGTGAGCCGTGTCACCCACCCCAATATTGTTCCGGTGTACGAGGCAGACATCCAGGGTCGCCAGCCCTATCTGGTGTTTGAGTACATTGCGGGCAGCACCTTGGGCCACATGATCCGTCAGCGCGGGGCATTGCCGCCGCCCGAAGCGGTGGCGTTGATGATGGATGTGCTGGACGCAGTGGTTATGGCCCACGCTGCTGGTGTAGTGCACCGCGACATCAAACCCTCCAATATTTTGATGGATGCTGCAGGGCGCGCACGGGTGATGGATTTTGGCATTGCTGCGCGCATCAAGGATAGCAACAGCACAGGCCCCGCCACTCCAAGTGGCGGTACGGTCGGCTATATGTCACCAGAAGCCGCCAATGGAGAGGCGCCATCGGCCACCATGGATATTTTTTCCGCCGGAGTGGTGTTGGCCGAGATGCTGATGGGTCGCCCCTTGATCGAAGAGCGCGACCCCTACCGCGCCATTTACCGGGTGGTGCATGACCAGCTCATGCTGCCTGCTAATTTAAGCTCAGATGTCGACGACCGGCTGCGGGCGATCACCATGCGGGCGCTCGCGCGGGACCCCAAGCAGCGGTTTTCCAGTGCGCAGACCTTTTTGAGCGCATTGGAAGAGTGGGCAAAACCTCAGGGCAGTACCGCTGTGAGCGCGGCTACCCGGGCGTCAGAGAGCAGTGGAACGCTGGAGTTTCTGTTGCGGCGCATGCGCCATAAAAGCGATTTTCCGGCGCTGTCTGACTCCGTGGTGCGCATCCAGAGCTTGGCGACGTCTGACACCGAAAGTGTCAATAGTGTCACCAACGAGATTCTCAAGGATGTGGCGCTGACCAACAAGCTGCTGCGCTTGGTCAACAGTGCGCATTACGCCCGCGGCGGCAACATCAGCACCGTTTCAAGAGCTGTGAATCTGGTCGGATTCAACGGCATTCGTAACATGGCATTGAGCTTGGTGTTGTTGGAGCACATGCAGGACAAGACGCACGCTGGGCAACTCAAGGAAGAATATTTGCGCTCGCTCATGGCCGGGTCCATTGGCGGTGAGTTGTGCCCCGTAATGCGCGAAAGCGAAGAGGCCTTCATTGGCGCCATGTTTCAAAACCTGGGTCGGTTGCTGGTGCAGTTTTACTTTCCCGAGGAAGCCGCCCAAGTGCGCAGCTTGGTGCAATCCAAGCGCGAGCCCGTGACCGAAGTCAGTGCATCCATCAGCGTATTGGGGTTGAGCTTTGAGGAACTGGGTGTTGGCATCGCCAAGTCCTGGGGCTTGCCTCAGAACATTCAGCGCTGTATGCGCAAGCCCACGGGGGCACCCCCAACTGCAGCCCCTTCGGACTCCGGCGAGCGCATTCGCTGGATTGCGATGGCCTCCAATGAAATTGCGGATCTGCTCTTGCACTGCGACCCCAAAGAAGTGGATGCGCGTGTGGCGCTGGTGACGCAGAAGTACGCAAAAAGTATGGGAGTTGCGCCCGGCGACGTGCATGCAGCCACGGTGAAGGCGCGACAAAAGCTGATTGACTTGGCCACGGCAATGGAAATTCGCGTTGCGCCAGGGTCGGCCGCCGCCAGGCTGTTGAAGCTGCCGGATGCGCACGATGCCCACCCGCCTGCCGAAACCGATGCCAGTTTTAGCAGTTTCGAGTTGCATGCCACCAATATCGGTGCACCGGTGGCCGGGCCTGTGGCCCCGCCCAAGTCCAGCCAGGTGGCAGATATTCTGTCGGCAGGCATTCAAGACATTACCAATGCAATGGTGGACGACTTCAAGCTCACCGATGTGCTGCGCATGATCTTGGAGGCCATGTACCGTGCCATGGAGTTTGATCGCATTATTTTTTGCATGCGCGATGCGAAAACCGAGACCATTACCGGGCGATTTGGACTGGGCAATGCGGTCGAGCAATACGTCAAGGGGTTCAAAATTCCGCTCAAGGCCGCAACCCCGGACTTGTTTGGCGTGGTGTGTATCAAAGGCGTTGACACGATGATCAGCGATGCGGCGGAGGAGCGTATAGCGCAACGCTTGCCAGATTGGTATCGCAAAGGCATCAATGCCCCCACGTTTTTGCTACTGCCCTTGCAAATCAAAGGCTCGCCGTTTGGTCTGATTTACGCGGACAAAGTCACCCGTGGTGCGCTGGAACTCGACGAAAAGGAACTGGCGCTACTGCGCACACTGCGTAACCAGGCGGTGATGGCGTTCAAGCAGTCGACTTAGTTTGGACCTTGTGCATTGTGTGCGGCGCACCTCCAATTCCAGCCGGCTATCCGCTGGCAAGAATAAATTGATAAAAATCATCAAAAAATGATTATGATGATGCACTATTGGCATCAGTTAAATTTTCAATAAAAATAGAAAAATGCAGGAAACAGTGATCGAAAAATCTTTTTGCACCACCCGCGAAGCCGCCACCTTGTTGGGCGTTTCGGTGGGGACCGTGCAGCTGTGGGTAGAAAGCGGGCTGCTACAGGCATGGAAAACAGCCGGAGGCCACCGCCGCGTCTTACGGGACTCAGTTCTTGGGTTGCTGCACAAGAAGCCGACTCCAGGTGTTCCTGCTCGCCGACTGCGCATCATGGTGGTGGAAGACGACACCGCTTTGCTGCGTTTGTACGAAATAAACATGTCGCGCTGGCCCATGGTGCCAGAGGTGATTCCCGTGGACAACGCGGTTACGGCTTTGATGACTATTGGGCGCTCGCCACCGGATTTGCTGGTGATGGACCTGCACATGCCCGGCATGGACGGGTTTCGGATGCTGCGCGAAATGCACGCCAGCCCGGAAATTTCCAACACCAACATTGTGGTCGTGACGGGACTTGACGCCGCAGCAATCGCCGAGCGTGGCGGCCTGCCCGCCGGAGTGGAGGTGCTGCCCAAGCCAATTCCGTTCAATCGGTTGCTTGAAATCGCCACGGGCCTCGTGTCCCAGCGCCGGTTTTAAACCCGATGAGAACCCACCTGCGCTACATCCCTATCGACGAGGTTGTTCCAGGCATGGTGTTGGCCAACCACACCAACATCGTGACGGGTGGGGTGCTTCGCATGAGTCTGCCCCAAGGCCATGCCCTGACGCAAGACAACGTGCACCAACTCAATTCGCACCACGCCGAGTTTCTGTTCATTGCGGAGCCCGATACCCGATCGGATGAGCAAGTCGCGCTTGACACGGCGGCGGTGGCCCATAGGGTGATGGAGATATTTGAAGGCGCCGACCTGTCCCAGCCGCATGTGGCCGGTCTGTTTGACCAAGTGCTGAGCTACCGCAACGCCTGATGGCCACGAAACCCCTAACCCGCCAGGAGGTGCTTGCGCACAGCGCGCTGCTGCCAAGTTTTCCTCGCATCATTTCCGATATTCTGGCCTCCGTGGATGACCCCGAGTTAAGCATCAAAGTCTTGTCGCACTGCGTCGGCATGGATCCCATCATTACGGCCAGGGTGCTGTCGGTGGCCAACATGGCTTCGGTGCGCGGACGCCGCGATCATGAAGTTGCCGATGTGTTCACGGCCATCTCGCTCATTGGCATGCGCCGGGTGCGGGAGATTGCGCTGATCAGCAGCGTGGGCAATTTTGTTGACTCCTTGGGTTCGGACCGGCTTCCCGTTGGTTTTTGGCTGCATTGCGTCGCGGTTGGGGTGTGTTGCGAGGAGCTGGTGATTCATGTCACCGAGCCGATGTCCAGCGACACGGCCTTGACCGCTGGCTTGTTGCATGACATCGGGCAGCTTTGGTTGTATGGCTACAACCCGGCCGCATTTCGTGAGTGCTTGCGCATGGCGCACGAGAGCAACATGAGTGTTGAGTCCGTCGAACATGAAATGTTTGGGATGGACCACTGCGTGATTGGAGCCTGGTTGGCGGAGCACTGGGGCTTGCCCGAAAGCATTGTGGCGGCGATTCGTCACCACCACACGCCGCAAGGGGCACATAACGAGTCCTTGGTGGCGCTGGTCCATGTTGCTGAAGTATTTAGCAACGCGCTCGACCTCGCGGGCCGGGCTGAAAACCGGGTCACATCCATCTCCGCGTCAGCCTGCGATCGGCTGGGGCTGGTGTGGGACGACAGCATCCACACGCTGTTCGGGCGTATTGAGGCGCGTAGCCGCCACGCCAATTTGTTCTTCGCGTCGGCGCACGCATCCTAACCCCCCCCAATAGTTAGTATTACCTTGTTTGCTATCAATGTGATAGCTGCTTGCGCACGTTCTGCGGGCGATATAGGCCTTTTTCCTGAAAATTCGCCACTGCGAACACAATCCTATTTCGTTGTTGATTGAGAGCGGGAAAATCATCAATAAATCACGTATTTATTTGAAAATATTGTTTATCATCAAAAAATACGTAAATTTAACAATAAATGGTTATGATGGTAGTTCGGATGAGATAGTGCTGGGGTGAACCACGCGGTGTAAGCCGTCAAACGCCGTCTGGAACGGCGAACACACCACACCTAAATGCGCATCTTATTTTTCGGCATTATGGATAAATCTGCCCCTAGCCCCCGTATTACCTGCGCAAGCAGCTATAAATAAAATAGCAAAAAAAATGCAAGCTCGCATGAGTCAGCCATGAATGCCCCCGATCGGGCGGTTCATGCCCCCAAAGTTCACAACGAGAGCGCCGCTCAAAAGCCGCCCAGACCATTGACCGCATTGATGCCATTTTTGGTGTTTTTGCTCGGGCTTGGCCTCGCTGCGGGCGCTGCGCTGTGGAGGCAAAGCCACAGTAACGACGAAGCGCAGGTCCGATTCCAGCACAGCGTCCAGGATGTCACCGAGCACGTTCAATCGCACTTGGAACGCCCCATTTACGGGTTGCAGGGTGCCCGAGGCATGTATGCCGCTAGTAAAAGTGTGGGGCGTGCCGAGTTTCGGGCCTATGTGGAGTCGCGGGACATGCCTCGGGAATTTCCGGGCGTGCGCGGGTTTGGCTTTGTGGAACGCGTGCTGCGCTCTGATCTGAAGGCCTTTCTTGCGTCCACACGGGCGGATGGCGCACCGCAGTTTGCGCTGCAACAGTTGGATGACAAGACGCATGACGATTTGTTTGTCGTAAAGTACATTGAGCCGGCCGCCAACAGCAGTGGTGCCCAAGGGCTGGACATTGGCTCGGAAGCCAGGCGCCGGTCGGCATTACAGCGTGCAGTCGATACCGGTGAGCCCACCATCACCGCCGCCATCACGCTGGTGCAAGACCAGCGCAAGACCCCCGGCCTGCTGGCGTTTGTTCCGGTCTATGCCCGCGGGTCGCACCCAAGCACCCCTGCCGAACGGCGGGCCTCCCTGCGAGGCGTGCTCGACGCCCCGCTGGTGATGTCTGAATTGCTGGACGGGATGTCGGCCGTGCGCGTGGGCCTGATCGATTTTGAGCTGTTCGACGGAGCCGCTAGCCCAACGGCCATGCCTGGCGCACCTGGCGGCGCTTTGCTCTTTGACTCCGATAACCACACCGCCAGTCTCACCCCTTTGGCCGCAGCACACCAAGGTGCAGTGGCGGGGCGGCTGTACTCCGCCACCCAAACGCTTAACTTTGGCGGGCGGGCCCTGGAGCTTAGGGTTAACAGCACTGCCGCGTTTGATGCCAGCATTGACCACACCACGTCATGGCTGATTTTTTTTGGCGGCGCGCTGCTCAGTGGCTTGCTGGCCTTGCTGATGCGCCAGCAATCCACGGGCCGACAGCGTGCCGAGGCGCGTGCACTGGAGATTACCCGTGATCTGATTCAACAGCAGCTGCAACTGGAAACAAGGGTTCAACAAAAGACCAAAGAGGCGGTTCTGAGCGAGCAGCACCTGCGCTTGGTCATGAACACCAGCCTGGACGCCATCATTGGTATGGACGCCCAAGGCCGCATTACCGAATGGAGTCGCCAAGCCGAGGCCTCGTTTGGCTTGAGTTTTGCCGAGGTGAAGGGCCAGTACTTGCACGATTTCATTATTCCCGTGCGCCACCGCGAGGCGCACCAAAGGGGCTTGGCGCACTACCTGGCCACCGGGGTCGGGCCAGAGCTGGGCAAACGCATAGAGGTGAGTGCACTGCGTAAAGATGGCACGGAGTTCCCGGTCGAACTCGCTATCTCTCCCATCGTTACCCCACAGGGCACCACGTTCAGTGCGTACATCAGCGATCTCACCCAGCACAAACAAGAGCAGGCCGCACTGGTGGCCGCCAAGATGCAGGCGGAAGGCGCCAACCGCGCCAAAAGTGATTTCTTGGCCAATATGAGCCACGAGATTCGCACCCCAATGAATGGGGTGATCGGCATGATGGACGTCTTGCAACAAACCGACCTCTCGCCCGAGCAGCAACGCATGTTGGGCACCATTCACACCTCATCGTTGGCACTGCTGCAAATCCTGAACGATATTCTGGACTTCTCCAAAATAGAGGCTGGCAAGCTGGAGGTGGAGAACGTGCCAGTGCACCTGCGGGAGGTGGCGGAAGGTGTGGCGCAGTTGATGGTGTCGCTGCCGGGAACGCAGGCGGAGGTCTCTCTGTTTGTTTCGCCCTCGCTACCTGTGTGGGCCTTTGGCGATCCGACACGGCTGCGTCAAGTGCTTTTGAACCTGTTGGGCAACGCAATTAAATTCAGCAGCAAGTCCGATGGTGGGCGCGCCAAAGTGAGCTTGAGCGTGACACTAGGTCAGTTGGATAGCGGTGCGGATTGCGTGCGCTTTGCCGTCGCGGACAACGGTATTGGCATGAGCCTCGAAGTGGTGTCCAAGCTGTTTCAGCCCTTCACCCAGGCCGACGAGAGCACGGCGCGCCAGTTTGGCGGCACGGGCTTGGGCCTGTCCATCAGCCAGCGCCTGGTGGAGCTGATGGGGGGGCGCATCACCGTGCGTAGCAGCCAGGGCGAGGGCTCTGAATTTACCGTGGAGCTGCCCCTGCTGCCGTGCGAACCCGACCTTGCGCAATCCCGGCTAACCAAGCAGGGTCTCGCGCCAACCGAGCGCAGCACCGCTGAGCGCCACGCCGCCCCCACGGTGGAAGAAGCCGCGCAAACCGGCTGCCTGATTCTGCTGGCCGAAGACAACGAGATCAACCGTGAGGTGATACAGGAGCAGTTGCGCCTATTAGGTTACACCTGTGAGATGGCCGAAGACGGTGCCATTGCGCTAAAAATGTGGCAAGCCAACCCAGGGCGCTACGCGCTGCTGCTCAGCGACTGCCACATGCCCCACCTGGACGGTTTTGGCCTGACCCAGGCCATTCGCAGCATGGAGGCACAGGGCACGCGCCTGCCCATCATTGCCGTCACCGCCAATGCCATGCAAGGCGAAGGCCAGCGTTGCCTGAAGCAGGGGATGGACGACTATTTGTCCAAACCCCTTCGCATGGCTGAGCTGTGCGAAAAGTTGAAGAAGTGGTTGCCCGTGTCCACCGTCTAAATTTTTAGCCATTTAACCCTCTGACCCCCCATGGATAATGCGCAAGCAGCTATTAATTTAGTAGCAAACAACAAGGTCAATCCCGTCATGAGGCATGCAGCTCTGGAAAAAATCAGCGCAGTCCAAAGTTGGGCTGATCTGAGCAAGCTGGTGGGGGTGGCTGCGTTTTACGCCTTGAGCTCGTGGTCGGTACGGCTGTTTTTTGGTGAGGCGTCGATCTTCTTTCTGAGTAGCGGTATCGCGCTCGCTGCTGTGTTGCTGGGCGGAAAGCGCTACGCCTTGGCGGTCTTGGCCGGTTCGATGCTGGCCAACTCGCTGCACGGTGGCGCACCGTGGATGAACCTGACGTTTGCCCTAGGCAGCAGCCTGGCGGCCTTGGCGGGCGCCCGTTGGGTGCGCCGCAGTGGACGCTTTAGCGCCGCTTTATCGTCCTTGCATGACTTTTGGCTACTCTTGTTGTGGGGCGGTTTGGCGGGTGCAAGCGCAAGTGCGGTGGTGGGTGTGAGCAGTTTGCTGCTGGCCGGTTGGATTGAGCCCGACGCGTACCTGGCCACGCTGGCACGCTGGTGGATGGGGGATTCTCTGGGTGTGCTGCTGGTGACCCCACTCGTTTTGGTGTGGTGGCCGGTGCTGCGCCGGCCCCAAACGTGGTGGGAGCCCGTGCTCCAGGACCGCGCCTCCTGGGTGCAATTTGCCGAACTACTGGTGCTCCCGGTGTTGAGCACCTTGGTGGCAGGGTTGGTTTTTCTGGACTGGGGCCATAGCCTGATGCCTCGCGTTCACACCATGGTCGATGAGATTTTCAGGGCCCACCTGATGTTTTTGTTTGTCGCCTGGGCCGCTGTGCGCTATGGGCAAAGGGGTGTTACGGCGGTGGTCATGCTGATTGCGACCATGGCGGCCAGCGGCGCCGTGCAGGGCATCGGCTTTTTTGGCTCCAGCGTGGCGCACTCCAACATGGTGAGCTATTGGTTTTTTAGTGTCGCCCTGGCACTGGTGGGGATGACGCTGGCCACCTATGCGGCGGCCAGCCAATGGGCGGCAAGGGCCATGGCCTACGCCAATGTGGGGCTCAACCAGGAGCTGACCAATACACTCGCCGCGTTGAACCAGCACGCTATTGTGGCCACCTTTGATGTGCAAGGGCGCATTTTGTCGGTGAACGACAAGTTTTGCGACATGAGCGGCTACACGCGAGAGGAGTTGCTGGGTCAAGACCACGCCATGCTCAACTCAGGCGTCCACCCCAAGGGATTTTTCAAACCCATGTACCACGCGCTGGCTTGTGGCGAATCTTGGCAGGCCGACGTGTGCAGCCGCGCCAAAGACGGCCACTTGTACTGGATGCACTCCACCGTGACACCCTTTGTAGATTCCGCCGGCAAGCCCCTGCACTACATTGCGATCGTTGCGGACATCAGCGCAAAAAAAGCCTTCGAGGCCGAACTCATCACCAAACGCGTGGAGGCGGAGCAGGCCAATCGCATCAAGTCGGACTTTCTGGCCAACATGAGCCATGAGATCCGCACCCCGATGAACGGCATCATCGGCATGACAAACCTTGCGCTTGATACGCAAGACCCAGCCGAGCGCACTGAATTTTTGGGTTTCGTCAAATCTTCAGCGGAGTCGCTGCTGGTGATCCTTAACGACATTCTCGATTTCTCGAAGATTGAAGCCGGCAAGCTGTCGATGGAGCGGGTGCAGTTCGACCTACGACAAACGGTGATCGATGTCTTGCAGTCGGTGCGTCCGGCGGCATTGGGCAAGGGGCTGCAACTGCAGAGCGAGCTGGCCACGGGTGTGCCCGAGCGCGTATGGGGCGACCCCACGCGCCTACGCCAGGTGCTGCTCAATCTGGTTGGCAATGCCGTCAAGTTCACGGCGCAGGGGCAGGTTGACTGCCGCGTCAGCATTGGCGCGCACGAAGGCACCAAGGTGGCGCTGAGTTTCACCGTGCAGGACACTGGCATCGGTATTGCCCCGGAACAGCTCGGGGTCGTCTTTGAAGCCTTCTCGCAGGCCGACACTTCGACCACCCGCAAATTTGGCGGGACCGGGCTTGGGCTGTCCATATCGACCCAGTTGGTGGATCTGATGGGTGGGCGTTTGCAGGCCCAGAGCGAGCTTGGCAAGGGCAGCGTCTTCAGTTTTACGCTGGTTTTTGACATTGCAGAAGAGGCCTCCATCCAATCCCGCGCCGAGGTCTTGGCCAAGGTGGCTGAGGTGCCATTGGGCCAGGCAAGCCTGCGTGTGCTGGTGGTTGAGGACAACATGATCAACCAGAAGCTGGCCCTGCTTTTGCTGGGCAAATGGGGCCATTGCGCCACGCTGGCCGAGAACGGGCAGGTGGCGCTGGATCTCATCAGTGCAGGGCAGCACTTTGATCTGGTGATGATGGATATGCAAATGCCTGTCATGGGTGGCCTGGAGGCGACCCGCAGCTTGCGCCTGCTGGAAGCACAGCGGGGCTGGGCGCCGCTGCCAGTGATCGCCATGACCGCCAACGCCATGGAAAGCGACCGTCAGGCCTGTCTGGATGCAGGCATGGATGATTACCTGTCCAAGCCCCTTAACCGGGTAGCGC
This sequence comes from uncultured beta proteobacterium, assembly GCA_903944555.1. Lineage (GTDB taxonomy): Bacteria > Pseudomonadota > Gammaproteobacteria > Burkholderiales > Burkholderiaceae_C > Allorhodoferax. The sequence goes on along the minus strand of CAJASG010000649.1, from coordinate 1,655 downwards.
TTGCGGCCGTGTTGGATGTTTGCGCGGCTGAGCAGGTAGCGGCAAGGGCCACACGGTCTTGAGGGACCGTAACGCTTGGCACGCCCTTGTTGCTATAAAAATAGTAGCTGTCTGCGCAGGTTCTACGGGCGTTTCAGGCACTTTTGATGCTGAAAAATAGGTTCTCGGCCCAGCGCAGTTGCTTGTTTTTGGGTAAGTTGCCATCTCTCGAATTTTATTTTATGTGACGAAAATTAATTCATATCGATAAAATTCACCTAAATTCATCAATAAGTGGCTATCATCTGCAAAGGCGAGAAATGCAATTGATTGGACTTTCGGTATGGACTTTTCAAATCAGGCGGTGTTGGTGGTGGACGACTTCGCCACCATGCGGCGCATCGTGTCTAACTTGCTGCGTGAGGCTGGATTCAAGCATTTGGTCGAAGCGGAGGATGGAGTAGAGGCCTTGCGCAAGTTGGAGGCTGGCAACTTTCAGTTTGTAGTGAGCGACTGGAATATGCCCAAGATGACCGGTTTGGAGCTACTCAAATCCGTGCGGAGCTCGGAGCATCTCAAGCACTTGCCTTTTTTGCTGGTCACGGCGGAAGCCCGTAAGGAAAACATAGTCGAGGCAGCCCACGCCGGTGCGGACGGCTACATCGTCAAGCCGTTCACCGGAGCTACCTTGAAAGAAAAGATCCAAGCCATCTACACACGCAAGGCACTTTTATGAATGCAACCGCTACCGTGACTACTGCCGCCATCAGCCCCGAGCAAGCTTTCAAAGAGCTGGGCCAAATTACCCGTAGCCTTCATGAGGCCATGGGCGAACTTGGACTGACACAAGGATTGATCGAAATTGCCCATGAAATTCCCGATGCACGCGATCGCTTGAGTCATGTTGGAAAGATGACAGAAATAGCGGCCACACGCGTTTTGGATTTAATCGACGATGCGCAACCACAGTGCCGTAGTTTCAAAGCCGAGAGTCAATCCATGGCCGACAAAATTGAAGAGGTACGCAAGAACTCCGGGTCGCGCGCGGCCGATGTGGACGATGTGATGGCGGTGGCGCAGATGTTCAGCAACGAGGCTGCCCAGTTTGCTGAAACCCAAAACGCTGTGCTGGGCGACATCATGATGACCCAGGACTTTCAGGACCTATCGGGTCAGGTGATCAAGAAGGTGATCGCCATCATCAGCCAAACTGAGCAACAGTTGCTGAGCCTCTTGATGCACAGTGCCCCTAATCACCTCGAGTTTGAGCGTCCCAACGCGGAGTTGGCAGGGCCACAGGTTCCGGATAAAGCCCTTCGACAAGACGATGTGGACGAGATGTTGGCGTCGTTAGGGTTCTGAAACAGCGGACCAACCAGATGCTTCGTTTAAATTTCACCATGCCGATGCTGGAAAAGATGACCGAAGGGGTCATCGTGCTGGATCGGCAAGCCAAAATCCTCACCAGCAACCGTGCAGCGGAGCCATGGCTGGCCTCGACCAAGGCCCTGGAGCCCGCCCTGAAGCGGCTGATTGATGAGGAAGTGCAGGGCCGCACCACGCTGCCGGTGCGCATCGACCTGGCGGCGCTTCAAAAGACCAGTAGCGTGCCGGCTGCCGAGGTGTGGGTGTCCAAAAACGGCCGTCGCGATTACGCCATTTTTATCGCACCGCTT
>CAJASG010000648.1 GCA_903944555.1 uncultured beta proteobacterium | reverse complement strand
GCCCATGCCGTCATTGATACGGCGTCCCGCCAGGATGACTTGCGGGTTGTAGCCCAGCATTTCTGCCTTGTGGGTCAGGTAGTAGGGGTCCACCCCGATGCAGTGCCCGCCCACCAGGCCGGGTTTGAATTTCAGAAAATTCCACTTGGTGCCCGCTGCTTCCAGAACCTCGGTGGTGTCGATCCCCAGCTTGTCAAAAATGATGGACAACTCATTCATCAAGGAAATGTTCAAGTCGCGCTGGGTGTTCTCGATCACCTTGGCCGCCTCCGCGGCCTTGATGCTGGAGGCGCGGTGGACTCCGGGTTGAATGATGTTTTCATAAAGCTTGGCCACCGCATCCAACGTGGCCGCGTTGTCCCCGGACACAATTTTGAGAATTTTGGTCAGCGTGTGCTCTTTGTCGCCAGGGTTGATTCGCTCAGGTGAGTAGCCCACAAAGAAGTCCTGCTTCCATTTGAAGCCGGATTCACGCTCCAGTATGGGAATGCAGACCTCTTCCGTTGCCCCGGGATAGACGGTGGATTCATAGACCACAATCGCACCTTTTTTCATACTGCGCCCGGCGCTGCTGCTGGCGCCAATTAGGGGGCGAAAATCAGGGATATGGGCCCCATCCACGGGCGTCGGAACGGCCACAATGATGATGTCCGCTTCTGCCAGCAGAGTGGGGTCGGCGGTGTACACCGCGTGCGGCGAAGCGCGCATTTCCTCATCCGACAGCTCACGGGATGGGTCCACCCCTTTGCGGCATGACTCCACCTTGGCGGTGGCGATGTCAAACCCGATAGTACGAAAGTGCTTACCAAACTCCACCACGAGCGGCAGGCCAACATAGCCCAAACCAATGACAGCAACCACACTCATCAGAACACCTCCCAAACACATATCCAAAAAAATAGGGCAACCCAGTCACCAAGCGATGTGACCTTTTTAAGGTTTCTTCATCAACAGTTCATTGATGGTTTCGTAGTTCGTTGTCAAAAAAGACGCCAGCACTGCGTCCGACTCAGCTGCCTCGTCTTGCGGCGTGTACACAATGAGGACTGCGGACGCATCCCCACGTCCGACCAGGTTATTGAGTGCGAGGTGCGCTTTGGCGGCGTAGTCACTGGACGTCAAAACGCCATTCACCCAATAGATTTGCCATGCCAGCAGACGTGTATCTTTGGCTTGCTGCTGCCCTGCGGTGCCCCGCAGTTCCGTAGTGCGCAGCGCTATCTCACGGTTGCCGATCTGAATGCGGCGACGACCGCTGGAAGCTGGCGCCCAATTGGGATCTTTGCTGCCAACCAGAACATTGGTGGAACTGACCAGCTTGCGTCCATAGTTCTGTTGTTGGTAATAGCCCAGATACAAACCCACCACGCGCCCTTCGTTGGCATAGCTGGTATGAATTTCTGCAGACGGGTTTTGAAATGCGGGCTTGAATTCCGGCAAACCCGAGCCCGCCAAATTCCAACCTGATGCCAACTGCACTGGAGCCGTCAGACGCACCGGCTCAAATACTTCGTCCCGCGCAGACAGCCAAACCACAACCGGTGGCAGGGCCAGGACCAGCGCAAGACTGGCAGTGGTTGCCCAAAGCCGTATGGCCGAAGCGGGGACCACTGCCGCCACGCCAATGGCGCCAGCAGGAGGTGCCGTTGGTTGAGGTTCAGGCTCAGCCCAACGCGCACCGATGGCAAACATGAGCGCAATGACCACACCAAAAAAAACCCAGCCGTAGATCAGGTGATCCACCCCCGCTGCGAGCTTGTTCCCCGACAAGTGCCCCAGCATGACGATCATGTAGGCACGTACCCAGTTGGCAAAGATGGGAACTACGATGGACACCATCACAAAGAGAATGCGTCGCAGACTGGACTGGTAGTTGAGATAGGCGAACAGGGTGCCAACGGTGAGTGAGGCCATCAGGTACCGCACTCCGCTGCACGCCTCAATGACAGACCAGTTGCCCGAAGGTATGACGAACTGAAGACCCTCCCGGTAAACCGGTATGCCACTCAGACGCAGTGCAAATACCGTGAAATTTGCCGTCCAATCCATGAAAGGTGACAACAGGAACTCACCAATAGGAACCGCGAAAAAAAGAAATCCCAATGGAAATACGATAAGCCGGGCAACTGCCCCCCCCAATACGGCGGGAACGCACAGCACCAGCAGTGACACAAAAGCCAGCTGTGTTAACGCATTCACGGCGGCCATTTCACCCAGTAGCCAAACAAAGCAGGTCGCAGCAACGACCGCAACGACAAAAGGCGTTGGCTGCGGTACACGTGTGGCGATAGTCAAGCGCCTGCGCCATACCAGCCACAGCACGATGGGCAACACCAGAAAATTGTGGTTGAACGTTTCTGACTGGACCCAGATCGTTACCATCGCGACGCCGGTTTCACGGTAGAGAAAAAGTATCCACACCAAAATAGTCAGCAGTGCCACCAGTGCATCCCGCCATGGGCGCGATACCTCCGCGTTCGCTTTAATCCATGGTTGATGGGCTGCCTGGCTCATGGATTAGCTGACACGATGGGGAGCGCGTTCAGATAGCGGTCAAAACCCTGCATGTGCGCGCGCCAGCTGTAACCGGCAACGACCCGTTGCCTTGCGGCGTGTCCAACCGCCGCCGCGCGCGCAGGCATGCGCAACAAGTCATCGATTGCACCGACGAAGTCGGCACTGGTGGTAGCCGAAATCAACTCGTCACCGACCCGTGCATCAATTGCATCCACACAGGACCGTGAAGCCACCACCGGACGGGCCATGCTCATGGCCTCCAAAATTTTATTTTGCAGACCCCGCGCAACGCGCAGCGGTGCCACCACCACCACGGCATGCTGCAGGTAGGGCCGAACATCCAGTACGGTTCCCGTGACCACCACCGACGGGGAAGCCAAAGCCTGCACCGCCGGCGTTGGACTGCGACCCACGATAAAGAACCGCAGCCCCGGCCAGTCTGCGCGCAATGCAGGAAGAATGTCGCGGACAAACCAAGTCACCGCATCGATATTCGGCCAATAGTCCATTGCCCCCGTGAACACCAGCGGGATGTCTTCGGGTCTGGCGCCGTCCTGTGCAAATGGCGATGGCCGTGAGGGGTCTGGTGAAAAGTAGTCGGAATCAACCCCATTGCTCAGCGCTTGAACGGACGGAGCGCATTCAGGCGCGCACCGCCTGAACAAGGAGGCCTCGTTTTCCGTTACAAAAAATGAACGCTGCGATCTTGCGGCCACAGCCCGTTCATAGCCAAGAAGGCGCTGCCCTTCCCTGCGGTACAGCCAAGAGAGAGGCCACGCGTGCTGATCGGCGTACTGCGTCCATTTGAACGAGTCCACATCAACGAAGTCAACCACCATGGGGGATGCCCCCTCCGTATACCCGGCATCGTCCAGAAACTGCGCCATGACGGAGGAAAAAACTACCGCAACATCAATTTTCTGCTCCGCCCATGTTTTCTTGACCCACCCCTGCATGCCTGCACTCTGGTAATAGCGAACGCTGAGGGCCTGCTGTTGCAACAGCCCGGTGAGGCTGCGCAACCGGGCCATGCGGGGCACAAGCTTCTCCACATGAACATCGACGCACATTTCGCGCACGGTGTCCACATGGCGTTCGTCATCCGGGTCGTCCACGAAGGTCCCCAGAAACACGCGGTGTTGCGCCACCAAATGCTTTAGCAAATGGTAGGACCGAACCTTGTCGCCTTTGTTGGGCGGATAGGGCAAGCGGTGCACCAACAGAAGTACGTTACTCATGCTGGCGTCTACCCAAGGTTGCGAACCACGAAAGGCCCCAGCCAGATGGCCACGCGCAGCGGCATGCGCCGCCAAGTCGCGATCAGGAGTTTGAATTTGGCGTTGGACGGGTTGTTTTGCGGCACCGAAGACCGCGTGTACAGACAGTATTCGTAGTGCAGTGCTGTGGGCTCAAACCCCCAGTTTTTTTTGAATGCATAGGACCCGGTCCCTTGCTTGCTGCGGCCATAGTCAAATACTTTGAGCCCTCGCTGACACGCGCGACGCATCAACTCCCAGTACTTGAAATCATTGGCCGCCAGGTTGCGTGCGGACGCATCGTCGCCGGCGTAGTAGGGTAAAACCTCGTCACGAAAATAGAAACTGAGCACGCTACTGAGCGGGCGGCCATCCGGCGCCACCACCGTCAGGATTTCGCAGTCCGGGCCGAACTCCGACAACAAGGCGCGAAAGTAGCGTTTAGGCATCGCGGGAGTGCCATGTCGATGGACGTTATCAGCGTAGAGAGTAAAGAAATTATCCGCGTCTGCATCAAGCGTGCTACGCAGTCCGTTCTTGATGCCCTTGCGTACCATGGCCCGCTGTTTGCGGGGAATGGCCAGCATGTTGGCATCTTCATCCTGCAAGATTTCCTTACGAAAGGTGACGTACAAGTCCTGCGCCGGCCAGTCCGCGTGACGTGGACTCACATTGCGGCACTCCAAGTGCGCCACGCCCAATTGCTTTGCGATTTTCTGGGCCTCAAACTCCAGGGCGTCTGCCGCCTGCGCACTATCCGCGACCACCCCGCCGTACACGGCAAAAGGCAGCGCCACCAAGGCGCTTCCAAACAACCAGCTTTTGACATGGGCCAAAGGCAGGACCCCCTGAATCTGCCCATCCGCCAATGCGTACAAAAAATACGTTTCGTGCCGAAAGACCTGCTGCATCACCCGCTGCCAACCAGGGCGGTGGAAAAATGTCGCCTCGGGAGACGCCAATACAAATGCTTCCCACATGGCCTCTGTGGCGAAGTCATTGGGCATCAGCCGTTTGACAGTTAGCACAGAGCCTTCAATCCAGGATGACATGCGGCACCACTCGATTTAAGAATATACGGTCCATGCGACCCCACTTGAAATCACCTAACAACGCGGTTAACCGATCTTCCATGCGGTCAATGTTGAGGTAGTGTCGAAAACGGGTCTTGCGGGTAATGCCTTCCACGCGGGGCTGGCCGGCATCTATTTCCCACGGATGAAAATAAAAAATGCCGGGCTCGCAGTCCCGTGTATTGACTCGACATAACATCCAGCGCGACAGGGCATAGGGAAGCAGTCTGAAGTAACCACCGCCGCTGGAAGGAAGATTGCGGCTTAGCAGGCGCATCGTGGTGATCGGTATCTCCATGAATCCTGGCCGTACCTCATAGGCGAAGCGGGGTGAATCCGGCATGCCATAGTGATCATGGTGAATGGGGTAAATGCTGGAGCTGTAGCGGTAACCCGCACGCACCAGGCAATCAAAAGCCCAAAGATTTCCCTTTCCGATGGAGAAACTGGGCGCACGGTAGCCCTTGACCTCACTGCCCGTCAGGTCCTCAAGAATAATTTTTGACAGCACCACGTCGGCCAAAAAAGCCTCTTCGGTTTGGTCACTGACCCGCTCGTGTCCGTACCCATGGCTGGCCAACTCATGCCCGGCCTGTGCGATTTCACGAATCAACGAGGGGTAGCGCTCGGCGATCCAGCCCAAGGTGAAAAAAGTCGCCTTGATATCGCGCTGTGCCAGCATTGCAAGAATGCGTCCGATATTGCGCTCCACACGGCATTCGCGCGTATTCCACTCACAGCGGGCAATATGGGGGGCAAAGGCAGAGACCTGGAAATAGTCTTCGACGTCGATGGTCAGCGCGTTGGTGATGGGTGTAAGGGACGGAATTGCAGCACTCATTGAACGCCCCCCTTCAGACAGCCACTTGGCTGGCTTGCGCTCAACCATTGGTACAAGTCCGCTGAAATACGTTCAGCCGCATGGCCATCCCAATACTCGGGGACGCGCCCACGCTTGCCGCGTCCATTAAGAATCTCGTGAACCGCAGCAAGAATCATGTCCCGGTCGCGCCCGACCAGCATGTTGGTTCCTTGTTCAACGGTAATAGGGCGCTCCGTGTTTTCCCGCAATGTCAAACACGGTACACCCAGTGCAGTGGTTTCCTCCTGCAGGCCACCTGAATCGGTGAGAACCACCGACGCATCGGCCACCAGACCCTGCATTTCAAGGTAGCCTTGTGGGGGAAGTAGCGCCATTCGAACAGGATCGACCATGTCCATCAACCCAAAGCGCTCCATATTGTTGCGGGTCCGCGGGTGCAAGGCAAAAACCACAGGCAGACTTTCTGCCACTTCTGCAAGTACCCCGAGCAAAGCGCGCAAGATTTCTGGATGATCCACATTGGAGGGACGGTGCAATGTAACAACGCCATAGCCCATTGGGTGGCCCCAGATTGCCGGATGGACATTGAGGGTCTGCAGGGTGCTCGCGGCGCGACGTGCGCTGGATCGACCAAACACCACAGAGTCAATCATGACGTTGCCGGCAAAAACGATTCGGTCTGATGGCACCCCCTCCAGACGCAGGTTGTCGTGCGCAGTGCGCTCCGTTGTATAGAGGCGATCGGAAATTTGATCCGTGAGAACACGGTTGATCTCCTCCGGCATAGTGCGGTCATGGCTGCGTAGGCCCGCTTCTATATGGACGACCGGAATGCCTTTTTTCGCGGCAACAAGGGCGCATGCCAAGGTCGAGTTGACATCCCCCACAACGGTAACGCAAGAAGGCCGATGCGCATCAACGACGGGCTCAAACAGACGCATAACATCGGCCGTTTGTACCGCGTGGGTGCCGGACCCCACTTCAAGATTGACGTCGGGCCGTGGTAGTTGCAAGTCCTCGAAGAGCTGGCCACTCATGTCGTTGTCGTAGTGTTGCCCGGTATGGACAAGTAACGTAGGTATGGTCGGTACATGGGATGCCAGCGCGCGCAGCACTGGCGCCATCTTCATGAGATTGGGGCGAGCCCCCACCACGCAAAGAACGGTGCCCAGACCAGAACTCATTAAGCGCTCTCCTGCGTCGTCTTTTTGGCAGTACCCGCAGTAACTAGCTTCTGCAACATCACCAAAATTTCAAGATTGATCCGCTCCAATCGAAGCACGCTGCCCTCCAGACGTCGCATTCGACCGTCGTATTGCTCGACACCCAGACTGTCAATCTGGCGAGAAATCGCACCGGCTAAGGCTGGGTTAATCTGAAGTTTAGTGAGGTCGATATCGACCAACTCAGCGGAACCCTGCACGGGAGAATCAGCTTGCGTCCACAAGGACTTTTCATCCGCAACGGCCTTGGGTGAAGCGGCCGATTCATCGTTCATTTCACCCACCACTTCATTCACATCTTCAAGGCCGAATTCATCTTTCCCACCCAAAAATCCGAGTAGCAGAAGTCGATCACAAATCAGGTTAATTCGGCGCGGAATGCCACCGGATGCACAATAGATGGCCTCAAACGCCGTTGACTTGAATGTAGGCCGACCAGACGCGCCGGCACAGTGCAGGCGATGCTCAATATAGCCTTGGGTCTCCTGCGCATCCAGGGGACCGATATGGCAGGTAGCCGTCACCCGTTGGCGTAACTGCTGCATGGTCGGGCTCTGCAATATGTCACGAAACTCCGGTTGACCAACCAAAAATGTCTGCAGGAGGGCTTGCTGCCCGAACTGGTAGTTGGACAGCATACGCAACTCTTCCACCGCGCGGGGGGTGAGATTTTGCGCTTCATCCACAATCAAAAGACACCGTTTACCCTGGCTCACCTGACTCACCAAGTACGCCTCCAAAGACATCAGAACGTCCGCTTTCGGAACATCCTTGACCCGGACGCCAAAGGCCGCACCCACCAGACGTAGCGTGTCTTCTGCGTCCAGTTGCGTCGTTACAAGATGTGCCGAGACGACCTTGCGGGGGTCAAGACTGGCCAACAATCCTCTAACGATAGTGGTCTTCCCTGCACCAACTTCACCCGTAATGACAATGAAACCCTCACTGCGTTGCACGCCGTATTCCAGATAGGCCTTGGCTCGACGATGCTGCTTGCTACCAAAATAGAAACTGGGGTCTGGATTGAGTTGAAAGGGTTTTCCGCTCAACCCGTAGAAGGCTTCGTACATAGGTCAAAACTGCACAACGAAATTGACGACGACCGCATTCTCATCGTAGGGTGCGCTACCGCTGTAGACAGCACGGCGGACACCCAGAGAGGCAGTTGCATTTTTTCTTACCTTGCCCGTAAGGCTGATGTTGAAAAATTTGAGCGTGGCGTCCTGCAAATTCCCACCCCCTGACGTGATTTGCTGGGACACAAGAATTCCCAAGGAGTATTCCGGCGTTAAACGGTGTGAATAATTGACGCTTAAGCCATGTTGCCGCACCACCGAAGCGGTGGTGAAATCATCAAAGCTGGTGGACACCGTGTCAAGACGCGAACTTTCACTCTGCGTTGCAATCAACGTAACAGTGTCGCGGACTCCGAGCAACGCGAAGGATAGGTCTTGCCGACGCAGGAGCGATACGGAGGAGGTCAAAAAGCTGGTGGTCACCGGGGCGTTGGGGTTAATCCTGTTCGCTTGCAGGAATGCATTGACGAACTGCGCCCGGGATATTGGATTGGGGATTAATGACGCAAACTGACTGTAAAAAAGGTCATAGGTGGTGCCGAGACTTGCAATGCCGGTTTGGTTTGGAGTTGCTGAAACATCCTTCGAATCAGTAAACCTCCATACCGTGCGCGGCGTCCTATGCTCAAAACTCCAGTTATGCGACTCCCCGAACGAACGGGTTCCCTGCAAAGCAGAGAGCTTGCTTGTCTCAGACGGAGTCCAATTGAACCCATAGCTATTGGTCGCGTAGGTCTGCTTTTCAACGCTGGTGTAGTTACTGAATTCCCGACCCGCATTGGCAAATACGCCGAGTTGCGGGGTGACTGAGTAGGACAGGCCCAGGTCAAAACGATCCGCCTCTGTAGGGCGTCCCGCGCTGTAGTCGATAGACTGGCGGTTAGCGTCTACCGACCAGCCAAGATTTCTGAAGGCGCTGTCGCCATTGAAATTGACGATCGCATCGGATGTCGCAACGCCTGACACGGAGGCTGCGTCGCCATGGGTTACAACCCGTCCGTAGCGTGCCTCGTAGTTGGCAACATCACCCAACCGCCCCCTCAAATAGGGCGACACCCGGTAGGTGGATACCTCCGTTTTATTACCGTTCCTCGACACATTGTCATTTGACAAGGTACCGAAAGCAGAGATGGACTGTTGCGCAATAGCGCCACTGAAATCAAGGTACAGCCAATTGTCTACAGCCTCCAGCGTACCAAAGGTATTGAGCGCACTTTGTGACCGGCTGAGCGATGCATTCTGGGCATATTCCACCCAGCTCAATGCATAGTCAAAAACGCCTTTCAGCCGACCCGCGTCCCTGCTGATACGCACCCCCGGACTCAATTCCGTTACTTGATCTGACTGCCGCCCGGTGCTGACAAGGCGCACATTGTCCGTGAATGTCTCCGTGACGGAGACCCTCGGAACAATGGACACAGCACGCGCTGGACCAGGCTCTGACGGGGCATCCTGGCCAAGGACGCCCACCGACGCGACGACCAATACGCCCGCCACAGAAGCGCAGCGCAATCGCAATCCCAAAGTCGTACGCCGACTACACATCATGAAAAACATGGAATTGGTGACCATCAGGCGTGTTGTTCTGCATGCCCGTATCCGTACCCGTATCCATATTCGTACCCCCCTTTGAAGACAGTTCTTGCCTGATTCAGCAACATCAACTTGACAGGGCAGGACTCTATGGTTGCTAAGGCCTGTGCGACGTCGGACTGCAGTGTTTTTTCGGCCTGAACCACCACCACAATCTGCCCCATGTGCGAGGCGAGTACTCTCGACTCGGTGGCTAGAAGTAGCGGCGGAGAATCAAAAACAATGATCCGATCCGAGTAGCGTTTCGCCATGTCAGTGAGCAGCCGCGTCATTGCATCACTGGCCAACAGCTCTGTGGCGCGCGGATGTGGTGTTCCACTAGGCAAAATAGTCAATTTTTCAATGCTTGTCCGCATCAGCATCCCAGACAGCTCTGTAGACTCGTCAAGCACCAGATCCAGCAACCCAGGGCCAGCAGGCAGCCCAAGCACGCGCATGACGGACGGGCGGGCAACATCCGCATCGACCAACATCACCGTGCAATCCAGTTCGGTTGCAATACTCATGGCCAGATTGATGGCCGTGAAGGTTTTCCCCTCACCTGGCAAAGCACTGGTGACCATAATCAGGTTGCCGTTTGCCACAGCCGAGGCGCCCTTACCCATCGCGTTCTGGATCAGTGGCCGCTTGATGACCCGGTATTGGTCTGCGATTTGGGAGCGGGGTGCGTTAGGGCTGACAATACCGGCCCGAGTTAGTGCATCCAGGTCGATTTCAACCCGCCTCGACAATGCTGAAGGGTTGCTTACTCTGAACGTTTTTTGTTCAGAAGCGATCGCTTCTGGTGTTGGGAGGGTTTCTGGCACATCGGCGCCAGCCTGCCGAAGTTGCTCAAGTCGTTGGGCTGCTTGTTCAATCAAACTTGTCATATATTTCTCATCCCGCCCGACCGGACAACAGCGACAAAGTGACCATGCCTGCAGCGAAGCATCCGAGCAATGCGCCAGAGGCCCCAAAAAATTTCTTCAGATCGGATTTCTCTGTGAGAGCGGCATCCTCTCCGATGACCAAGGTAACAACGCCAAGCAAAGGGAGACCGACGGCATCTCTTAGTGAACGCGCATCAAAGAACACGGCACGCAAGTGACTGGCAATCAAGGTGGTCGCGAGCGCTGCGCCCACAGCAACCAGCAGCGCAAGCGGCATCAGCAACAGTCGATTCGGGGCCACCGGTTTTGGTGACGCCCTCGGCGGATCGATCAACCGAAAATCTGCAACGCCGGCTGCACTTTCCAAATCGCCCGACAACGCGGCCGACTCTCTGCGCGCGACTAGGTCGTTGTAGTTCTTCTTGTTGATGTCGTAGTCCCGGTTCAACTGGGCAAACTCCGCCTCAATCTGGGGAGCAGTCTTCATCAACTCCCTCGCACGGTTGAATCGCGCCGCATACTCCCCAACCCTGGCGCGCAGAGATGCCACTTGCACCTCCGAAGTTGCCAATAAGCGATTTAACTCCTGGTACGCCAAACTGTTGCTGGACGCCGCAGGTGGATTGGCCATGGCGGTCTTGCGCAACTCTTGCACTTCTTTGCGTTTAACCTCCTCAAGGTCTTTAATAAGGCGCCGCGTATTGGCAACATCTGGATGCTGTTCTGTGAAGCGCTGCAGCAATGCGTCCAGATTTCGTTTCTGCGCATCAATCCGCGCATCGACCTCCGGAGTTGCAATCGACATGGCGGACTCCTGAAGCAAGCTGCGTGACGTGATGTCTGCGCTCTGCGTTTTCTCCGCCTCCAACTGCCGCTTTGCTGAATCACGGGCGTTTTCAGCCTCGCGCAGCTCAAGGCGTGCTTGGTCCAATTGACCACTCAATGCACTCAATTGCCCGGCCATATCAATGCCTTCTGAATTTTGAAGCTCCATGTTGCGAACCTTGAACTCCTTCAATCGGGCCTCTGCTTCCTCCAACTTCACCACATAAGCTTTTATCTGTTCATCAATGAACTTCTTGGCAGTATTGGAGTCCTTGCGTGTATCCCCCAGACTGGACTCAACAAAGATGGATACCAGCGACTGAACCACCCGCTTCGCCTTCTCTGGACTGGTGTCCCGGTACGTAAGAACATAGAGGTTGTCGCGCCCGACGTTCTTGATCTCAAGCGTCTTCATCAACTCATCAATCAATGCATCCTGTGCCGTTTTGGATTGACTCTTCAGATCCAGGTCGGCCATGCGAATCAACTTTTCAACATTAGGACGACTGATGAGCGTGCGACTCAGCATCACCACTTGCTGGTCGACGTTGGGCTGAACCGCAAGCCCAGACATCAAGGGCTTCAAAATGGACTGGGTATCGACAAAGATACGTGCCGAGGCTTCGTAACGATCAGGCACCCAAAGCACCACCACCGCACCGATTGCAGTGACCAGCCATGCCACCAGCATGCCAAGCCAACGGTGCTTCCACATGCCCTTGGCAGAGGTGGACATTTGACTAATCAACTCATCCATTGGATTCAATCTTTATTGTTGAGATTCGGACGCAGTCACGCTCACGCACGCCGCAACAGCCCCAAAACTGAAGTGGGATTAGTTAGAACCAGCCTTGCGGAATGATGAGAATATCGCCAGGCTTCATCTCCACGTTTGCAGAAATATCACCTCGTTTGATAAGATCTTTGAGTCTTACCGAGTAGCGTCGATCACCTTCGGACGCGCGCGTGATTGAAGCCGAATTTCCATCAGCGAAGTCGGTCAAGCCACCCACAGCAATCATCACATCCAGAACCGTCATCTTTTGTTTATAGGGCAAGGATTGGGGTTTTGCTGCCTCACCAACCACACGAATTTGCTCACTGTAGGGACCGACAAAGCTGGTGACAATGATCGTAACCACGGGGTCACGCACCAGCTTGCTCAACGCCTTCTCTACGTCGCGGGCGATTTCTACGGAGGTTTTTCCCTGCGCGACGAGCTCATCAACCAATGGTGTCGATACTTTCCCATCAGGTCGGACAGGAACCGAGAGGGAGAGCTCCGGATTTCTCCACACAATGATATTCAATGTATCTCCCGCACCAACCACATAGTCGTAGCCGGGAGTTGCAGCCGAGGGCGGCGCAGGAGGGTAGGTAGATGAATACCCTGCGCAAGCCCCCAACAAACCGACCGTCAACGTTACGACGCACCAAAGGAAGGTCGTTCTTATCACGTCATTTGTATTGTTCAAAGCGTATCCCCTGTACATGTTGAATAAGATCTCACGGCGTGATTTCAGCAAGAAGAACGCTCTGCATTTCTACTCACGCAACGCTCAGATCACGTATTGAAGTCTGCGCTGATCCGACCTTTTAATCTTGAGATTTCGCAAGAGTGAAGGCACATTGCAACGTGGGAATTTGGCGATATATTTTTGGAATTTTTCTTACGCTAGAAATAGAATTCACCGTTATGAAAAAACATGCAATATGTATGCATGGGGAATATTTGCAGATCTCCGGTGGCACTTGCAGCAGCGCGAAGAATCGCCGCCGATGCTGGCAGATGCGGAAGTCAATTCGAATTTGATTCTGCGGGGACGCATACCCATCATTCAAGTGAAAAACCAGACCCTCGTGTTAGGGTCACGCTATCGCGTCACGGATATGCGCTGGAGCGCTTTGAGGAAACGGAAATTTCGGACCCCGTATTTTGGAAGCACCGAGGGGTTCGAACCGGTTTGAAATCTGTGTGAAGCCGGTGTCAGGGGACTTCTCAGACGCTTAGCCTAGACTTGGTAATAGTCGCGGTACCAGGCTGCAAATCGCCTGACGCCATGCTCAAGCGGTGTGCCCGGTACAAAACCAACCCAATCGTTTAACGCGTCTGTATTGGCGTAGGTCGCAGGGACGTCCCCGTCTTGCAGCGGCAATAGATTCGTTTCGGCTTTTTTCCCGAGCACATCTTCTATGCAGCCGATGAACGACAGCAACGAAACGGGGTTGTTATTTCCAATATTGAACACCCGGTATGGGGCACTGCTACTGGCAGGGTCTGCGTTACCTGAATCAAATACAGGGCTGGGGGTTGCAATGCGATCCACCACGCGAATGACGCCTTCCACAATATC
Organism: uncultured beta proteobacterium; assembly: GCA_903944555.1. GTDB lineage: Bacteria > Pseudomonadota > Gammaproteobacteria > Burkholderiales > Burkholderiaceae_C > Allorhodoferax. The sequence continues at coordinate 2,528 of CAJASG010000648.1, read as the reverse complement.
GTCCACATAGGTAAAGTCGCGCTGCATCCTGCCGTAGTTGAAGACATCAATTGGACGGCCTTCCAGGATGGCTTTGGTAAACAGAAACAACGCCATATCTGGTCTTCCCCAGGGTCCATACACCGTGAAAAATCTCAACCCAGTAGTGGGCAAACCATATAGGTGGCTATACGTGTGCGCCATCAGTTCATTGGCCTTTTTTGTGGCCGCGTACAGACTCACAGGATGGTCCACATTGTCATGTTCTGAAAACGGCATTTTTGTATTCCCCCCATAAACGCTGGAGCTAGATGCATAGACAAGGTGATTCACTTTGTTGTGCCTGCAGCCCTCCAGGATATTTGTAAAACCTACGATATTGCTATCAATATAGGCATGGGGATTTTCCAATGAGTAGCGAACGCCCGCTTGCGCCGCGAGGTGAATTGTTCGGTCAAATTTCTCAGTCGCAAAGAGCTGGGCTATGTCCTCCCGATCAGCGACATCCATTTTGAAAAAGCGAAATCTTGGGTGCGGCGTCAGTCGCTTCAATCGGTTTTCTTTAAGAGTTATATCGTAGTAATTATTGAGATTGTCGACGCCAACTACCTCATCACCACGAGCCAGCAACCGCAAAGCGGTAGTCATCCCAATAAAGCCAGCAGAACCCGTCAGTAGTATTTTCATCGGTTGAAGCGCACTGATCAATGCGGTTGAAAAGCGGACAGTGTGGTCCATCCAGTCTCACGTCAAATTGACAAATCACAACATCAAATTCCTGTCCGTACTTATTCTTGGATCAACAACACAGGTGTGGAATTTGCACGAATTTCCTTCACGCAAGCAATGGGGAACACGATGAGTTTTTCCGCCGCCGTAAATCAATGGCAGAGGCTGCTGGGATCGGTTCAAGTCCTGTTGGGCGATGCTGCAATGGCCGCCTATGGCAGCGATACCGGTGGCGCAGTTCGGCGCATTCCCGCAGCGCTGCGGATATTGGATGGAGCCGACCTGCAAGAAGTAATGCGTATTGCAACCCGGCATCAGGTTCCGGTTTACCCCATCAGTACCGGTAACAATTGGGGTTACGGGAGTGCGCTGCCACCGCGTGACGACTGCGTCATCCTCGATTTATCTGGCCTCACCAAGGTTCTGGATTTCGACGATGAATTTGGTGTTGTCACCTTGGAGCCTGGAGTCACCCAAGGCATGTTGGCCCATTTTCTGGACGCGGGGAACTTCCCTTACATGGTCCCGGTCACGGGTGCGGGCCCGAACTGCAGTGTGGCTGGCAATGCGCTTGAGCGAGGTTATGGCATTACCCCCCACGTAGACCACTTCGGTGCCGTGACTGACCTAGAGGCCGTGCTACCCGATGGCAGCCTGTATCGGACTGCACTCAGAGAAGCGGGGGGGCAAGAGTTGGCACGGCTCTTCAAGTGGGGGATTGGCGCTTATTCCGCCGGACTGTTCACGCAGGGTGGGTTTGGCATTGTCACCCGCATGACGATCATTTTGCAAAGAAAACCAGAGTGCATCAACGTGTGTTTCTTTGGATTGCGTGACGACTCTCTTCTGGCGCCCGCAATTCGAGCCATACGATCAACTTTAGTCAAGCTCCCAGGCGCAGTGGGCGGCATCAACCTGATGAACCAGCACCGCGTCCTTAGCATGTCTGCTCCGTTTCCACTCAATCGGTTGGGCGAAGACGGACTCATTCCGCTATCTGTAATTCAGCAGCTTGGGCAACAATACAAAGTATTGCCCTGGACCGGATTTGGCACCCTATACGGGACAGATCGGACAGTGGCGGCAGCGCGACGGGAAATAAGGGGTGCGTTATCCAAAGTTGCTAGTCGGCTTTATTTCTTCACACCAAGGCGTGCACACGCGCTACGCAGCATTGCCAGATGGCTCCCCGGTATCGCAGGAAAACGCGTGTCCAGTATGGCGGACAAGCTGGCCCAATCACTTGAGCTTGTCGCAGGCAGGCCGAACGAAACTGCGCTGCCATTGGCCTACTGGCGCCATCCAATAGCCCAACAAGACACCTACAAACACCCATCGCGCGATGGCTCAGGCTTGCTTTGGTATGCCCCATTGGTGCCCATGCGCGCATTGGATGTACGGGAGTACATCGATATGGTGAAGCGAATTACGCACAAGTACCGTATGGAACCACTGATTACGCTCACATCAATCAACGACAGATTGTTTGACAGTACTGTCCCGCTGCTATTCGACCGCGATCAAGCAACAGCCGTCGCCTCCGCACAGACTTGCTACAACGAGCTTTTGGAAGCGGGCAGGACACGAGGATGGTTTCCTTATCGTGTGGGTATTGACAACATGCGGCTACTGGCATCCCTTCAGTCCGACTCAGGTGCTTTTCACGCGCGTTTGCGCAAGGGCCTTGATCCCCATGACCTCATGGCACCGGGACGCTATCGGTAAATCGTCCAATCTGAATCCGGACTAATCACCTTTTTGACTGTCAGTTTTCTTTACAACCACAGTGAAAGTGATGGGCCTGCAGTACACACCTTCCT
>CAJASG010000647.1 GCA_903944555.1 uncultured beta proteobacterium | reverse complement strand
GGCCAACGACCGCTGGACCTTCCGGCGCGACTGATTCGTCCTGCGGCGCATGCTTCAAAAATTCAAGCCTTTTGAGCCTCTAGCCCCCGCAGACATTGCGTGGCTAGCTCTTGTTTTTATAGCGGCAGCACTCTACCTGTTCGGCCTGGGCGGCTCCTACGCCCCCACCAATGGCGACGAGATGGTCTACATCCACATCGCCCGCATGACGTCCGAGTCCGGCCACTGGCTGCCGCTGCAGTCTGAGCTGATCGGCACCCGCAACACCAAGCCGCCGCTGCTCATTTGGCAGGCCATCTTTGCCAGCGACTGGGGCGCGCACTGGAACCTGTTTGCGCTGCGCCTGCCCAGCATCATTTACACCTTTGCCACCACCGCGTTGCTGGCCTTTTTTGCCCACCGTCTGGCGCCTGTTCAGGCTGACAAACTGCGCACCGCGTGTTTGGCCGCCACCCTGTACCTGGTGTTTTTCTCCACCTTTCGCTACGGGCGGGTTTACCTCACCTCGGCTCCCGAAACCTTTTGGCTCGCGCTGCCGATGTGGTGGCTGCTGTGGCTGCGCTTGCGCGGAACCGATACCGGCACCGACGGACGCACCCCCTTGGGCTGGCTGGCCTACACCCTGTTTGGCGTGGCCATGGGCTTGGGCGCGGCCTACAAATCGTTCGCGCTGGTGGCTCCAGCCGCTGCGGCGCTGTGGTGTGCAGTGCTGCTGGGCGAGCCGCAGTTTCGCTGGAAAACCACCCTGCGCGTCACCGCCGGGGTGACGTGGAGCACCTTACTTGGTGTGGGTATCTTCGCCCTGTGGTTTGTGCTGGACCCCGACCCAGCCGCCGTGTGGCAAGAGTTTGTTGTGGCAGAGAACGCCGGCAAGATGTCCGGTGGCCAGGGCTACTGGCACGCCGCCCTGTTTGGCGCCTACCCGATGTGGACGCAGCTGCTGGCCTATCCGGCCAACGCCGGTTTGCTGTTCTTTGTGGTGTTGGGCTTTTGTGGATTCGCGGTGGCCCACGGAGTGCGCCGTGCCACCTATTCCAAGCTGTCCCCGGCCCTGTGGGTGTTGTTGGCGTGGCTGGTGGTGTGGTTGGTGGTGTTCACCATCCCCAGCCAGCGCTCCGAGCGCTACGTGATTCCGGCCATGCCCGCGCTGGCCATCGCCATGGCGCTGCTGTGGGAACGCATCCCCAAGGTCTGGTTCTGGCTCACGCTGCTGGTCACCGCACCCGCCGTGGTCATGCTGGCGCGCATTGGCTGGGTGATGGGTGACATGGGCATTGCCAGCGGCAGCGCCATTGCTATGACTTTAATAGCTGCTTGCGCAGGTATTACGGCGCTTGTGGCCGGTTTTACCTCTAAAATCAAAAGCGGAAACGTGCCCCGCAATGCCGCGCTGGTCGCGTGTCTGTCGGTCTACGCCACCTTTGGTTTCATGGTGGTACCGCTGTCGGGTACGGATGCAGATTACAGCACCGCTGTCCAAAGCCAACTGAAGGGCCAACGCGTTGCGGTGCCCAACGGCTTTACCGGCCAGTACGAGCGCTACCATTTCGAGCTGCACGGCGCACGCATCACCCCTTATGACGCTGAAGGCCGCAATACCGGCGCGCTCTACCCCGACATGGCTCCTACCCAACGCCTGCGCACGCTGCTGGACCAGTTTGATGCGGTGGTGTGGTTGCAGGAAGATCTGCAAACCACGCAGCCCTCTTGCATGCCGCAATGCCGACTACTCGGCTCGCGCTGGCACGTGAAAAGCCGCCACAAAGGTGGCGAAATCACCCTGCAAAACCTGTGGTACCCGCAAGAGTGGCTGTTTCGACGGGAGTGGTTGCTGGTGAAAGCCTAAAGCGCTTTTTGCACCAACGCGCCCTGGAACAGGTAGGGTAACCGGGGGCCTTGGGTTTGGGGTACACCGCCTTTGTTCTCTACGCTGATGGCCAACTGGGTCACGTCTTTCAGCGCTTCTTCGCTGGCTGCAAGCCGCAGGGTTTTACCGGCGCTTTCCACAATGCCCAAAGATCGCGGGGCGCTGCCAGACTTGCCGATCGCCCAGAGTTGCATGGTGTCCTCACGCCCCTCTTTGACGCTGTTCAGGCGCTGCAATTGCAGGGCGCCCTCGTGCGTATCGATCGTGATCAGCATGGCGGGAGCTTGCTGTGCATCCAGCAGAACAGAAATGTATTTGATCTGCGAGGTGCCTTGCAGTTGGGTTTGCACATGGCTGAGCTGCGCTTTGAACTGTTCAAACAGGCTCCACGCGCTGGTGAAACCGATCACCAGCAGCAACAACAAAACCACCGTAGCAGCACGCCAACGCCCGGCGTGGCAGGGCGAGGGTTGGACGGGGGAGACGACCATTGGTTCGCTCATATATTTGTTTTCCTTGTGAAAGATCAGCCATAAAACTATCAAGGCGATTAAACTTCTCGATTAGCACTCACTCATAGAGAGTGCTAATATAAAGGAAATGAACACAAGGAGTTCTGGTATGTCTTACAACCTAGCTGCCCCATCCACCGCACTGTCCGTGGCCAACCCTTGGTCGATGGTGCCCCCCTTGGGTAACCTGGACGCCTATATTTCAGCGGCCAACCGTCTGCCCATGCTCACGCTCGAAGAAGAGCAAGAATTTTCGCGCAAGTTCAAAACGGACAATGACCTTGACGCTGCCGGTAAGTTAGTACTCTCTCACTTGCGCTTGGTGGTGTCCATTGCCCGCCAATACCTGGGTTACGGCCTGCCGCACGGCGACCTGATTCAGGAGGGCAACGTGGGGCTGATGAAGGCCGTCAAGCGCTTCGACCCCGATCAGGGCGTGCGCTTGGTGAGCTACGCCATGCACTGGATCAAGGCCGAAATACATGAGTACATTCTGAAGAACTGGCGCATGGTCAAGGTGGCAACCACTAAGGCACAACGCAAGCTGTTCTTCAACCTGCGCTCCATGAAGCAGCGCTACAAGAGCGACGATGCAGCGGCCGACGCGGGCACCCACCGTGAAACCCTCCACCCAGAGCAGGTTGAGGCCATGGCGCGGGAGTTAAAGGTGAAGCCGGAAGAAGTGATCGAGATGGAAACCCGTCTG
>CAJASG010000646.1 GCA_903944555.1 uncultured beta proteobacterium | reverse complement strand
GGCCCACGGCCTCCATCGCCATCGCACCGAACAAGTAAGGAATCAGTCCGCCGATGAACAAGCCGATGATGACTTTGGGGTCACTCAAGTCAAACTTGATATGCGCGCCCAAGCCTTCGAGCTTGTGTGTGTAGTCGGCAAACAGCACCAGAGCGGCCAGACCGGCAGAGCCGATAGCGTAGCCTTTGGTGACGGCCTTGGTGGTGTTGCCCACAGCGTCCAGTGGGTCGGTGATGTCGCGCACGCTTTTTGGCATTTCGGCCATTTCAGCGATACCACCGGCGTTGTCGGTGATGGGGCCATAGGCGTCCAGGGCGACCACAATACCGGCCATGCTGAGCATGGAGGTGGCGGCAATCGCGATGCCGTACAAACCGCCCAGCGCATGCGCAGTCCAGATCGCCATGCACACAAAAATCACTGGCCAGGCGGTGGAGCGCATGGAGACGCCCAGGCCGGCAATGATGTTGGTGCCGTGCCCGGTGGTGGATGCTTGGGCGATGTGCTGCACCGGTGCGTATTGCGTGCCGGTGTAGTACTCGGTGATCCACACCAGAGCGGCGGTCAAAATCAGGCCGACGGCGCAGGCGCCGAAGAGGCTCATGCTGGTGACGATGCGGCCGTCGGTCAGCGTAATGGCAGTGGGAAACAGACTCTGGGTGACGAAGTAAAACGCAACCAGGGACAAAACGCCCGCAACCGCCAAGCCTTTGTACAGGGCGGGCATCACGTTTTTCATGCCAGGAGAAGCCTTGACAAAAAAGCAACCGATGATCGACGCCACGATGGATACCGCACCTAGTGTCAGCGGATACAGCACCGCATTGGCGTTGGCACCCGACAGCATCAAGGCGCCAAGCACCATGGTCGCAATCAAGGTGACCGCATAGGTCTCGAACAAGTCGGCTGCCATACCGGCGCAATCGCCCACGTTGTCACCCACGTTGTCCGCAATCACGGCTGGGTTGCGCGGGTCATCTTCGGGAATACCCGCCTCCACCTTGCCTACCAGGTCGGCCCCCACGTCCGCACCCTTGGTGAAAATACCACCGCCCAGACGGGCAAAGATGGAGATCAGCGAGGAGCCGAAAGCAAAACCGATGAGGGGGTTGAGTTTGGCCACGGTGACTACACCGTCAGGGACCAAAAACCAGTAGAAGGCGGTGACGCCCAACAGGCCCAGTCCCACCACCAGCATGCCCGTGGTGGCGCCGCCGCGAAATGCAACGTCCAAGGCGGGGCCAATGCCCTTGGTTGCAGCCTGTGCCGTGCGCACATTGGCGCGCACCGATACGTTCATGCCGATGAACCCGCAGGCCCCCGACAAAACCGCTCCGACCACGAACCCGACTGAACTCAAGGTGTCAAGAAAGACCGCAATCAATACCGCCAGCACCACGCCCACCATGGCGATCGTCTTGTATTGCCGGGAAAGATAGGCCGCTGCACCGGTTTGAATCGCTGCTGCAATCTCTTGCATTCGCGCATTACCGGCATCTTGGGAAAGAATCCAACTGCGTGCCCAAAAACCGTATCCCACGGCAATGAACCCACAAACGAGCGCCAGAATCAGCGCTGAGTTGCCTGTCATATAAGAATCTCCTGTCGTTGTTTCGCTGAGTAGTGGTGCAGCGCTAGCGGCACCACCGCTGCGTTGCTTCCTCGTAGCGAAACACCAAGGATGATTGGTGCAGACGATTGGCCAACAAGAACACTTTAACTGGAAAAAATGACGTCACAGGCCATTCGCAAGAGTCAAGTCAGTAAAATGCGGGTTAATCCTTAGCACTTACTGATTTAACTCAAACTAAAGCAACTACTATGTCCCTTGACAACGTCACCCCTGGCAAGAACGTGCCCGAATCTTTCAATGTGATCATCGAAATCCCGATGAATGCCGATCCGGTGAAATACGAAGTGGATAAGGCCACGGGCGCCATTTTTGTGGACCGCTTCATGAGCACGGCCATGCACTACCCCACCAACTACGGTTATGTGCCAAAAACCATCTCTGGCGACGGCGACCCGGTGGACGTGCTGGTGATCACCCCCGTGCCTTTGATTCCTGGCGTCGTGGTGACCTGCCGTGCCATTGGTATCTTGAAGATGACCGACGAAGCCGGCGAAGACGGCAAGGTGCTGGCCGTACCGGTCGACAAAATTTTGTCGCTGTACACCCGTTGGCAAAAGCCTGAAGACCTGAGCCCTGTGCGCCTGAAGACCATTGCCCACTTCTTTGAACACTACAAAGATCTGGAAGAAGGCAAGTGGGTCAAGGTGCAAGGTTGGGAAGATGCCGAGTCCGCCAAGAAAGAAATCATGGACGGCATTGCCAACTACAACAAAGAGCACGCCGAATAAGGCTTATCTGGGTTTGAGTGGCATTTATGCCTCCAAGCCCCGTGGATACTGCGCAAGCAGCTATCAAAAAAAGAGCGCCTGCAGCTTGTCTGTCAGGCGCTTTTTGTATTTCAAGGCTGGCGAGCCTAGCGCATTGGGTCCGGGTAGATCCAGCTTTTCAGGCCACCCGTGCGTTCGAACTGCATCCACTGGCCTTCTGGTTGCGCCAACCGGTCGGCCAGGGCCCACCACGCGCTGGGATTGAGTCCCAGGCCAATGTGGCTGGCGAAAACCTCCAGGTTTTCGGTGTGCGGGTTGCTGGCGCTGCGTTGCTGGATGCTGGCGGGCCAGGAAACGACACCATCGGTTCTGGAAAAAATGGAGGTGGTCGGCATCGGTGGCGCGCTTGGGAGGTCAAAACTCTGGGTGACGGCGGCAATGTCATGTCCGCTGGTCAGTTCGTACAGGCGCCAAGCGTTGGTGCTCTTGTGGGAGCCTGAAAACGGCGTTCCCATGGTAACGACACTGCGCACGCAATCAGGCAGCAGTTTGGCCAACTCACGGGCGTAAATACCGCCCAGGCTCCAGCCCACCAGGCTTACCTTGTTGCCGGTGGCCTCGAACGTGTCGATGACCTGTTGCCGGGCGGTCTCCAATATTCCGGAGCGTGGGCCAAAGTTGTGCCCCTGGTTCCAACCAGAGACGTCGTAGCCCAGGTTTTGCAAATAGCTGCGCAGGGGAAAGGTCGATCCATCGCTGGCCGACAGGCCGGGGAACACGATGACGGAGTGCCCGTCTCCTGCGGGGGCACGCATCAGTGCAGGCCAACTGGGCAGCACCGCCCACAGCTCCCATGGGGCGCGAAATTCCAAAGCAACGAGCAGCGCACTGGGCGCTACGTGGTTCCCGTCAATAGCCTGTGTTTTTGGTTTCGCCATGGAATTTGGAAGAATCAGGCGGTGGCGGCCCTTTTCGTGGTGGTTGACATGGTTTTAACGGTAGCAGTTTTCGCAAGGGCTGCCTGCCTGGCAAGGCCCACTTCTATGGTGGAAGGGCCAATCCCCGTCACCTTGGCGACTGCGATCTTGTTGGATATGGGTGTTTTTGACACCTTTCGCGCTGGGCGAAGTTGTGATTTGCGGGCGAAATCCTATTCACGAACAGTGCACCGCCGTGTATGATGATTTCACGTTATAGCGTCTGGCCGCAGGCCTTCGCAGTCAAGGAAAAAACATGGACACAATGCAATCCCCCCCCTCTTTTAGCCGACAGCCCGCGCGTGCAACCCAGGTGGGCGCGGACGCGGGGCAATACCTTACTTTGCGCTTGGGGGTAGAGGAATACGCGATCGACATCCTGCGGGTGCAAGAAATCCGCTCCTACGAAGAGCCCACCAAAATGGTGAACTCTCCGAGCTTCATCAAAGGTGTGGTGAACCTGCGCGGGGTCATCGTTCCCATCGTGGATTTGCGCCTGAAGCTCAATATTGAAAAAGTGGAGTACGACGAATTCACCGTCGTCATCATTCTCAATATCCGGGGCATCGTGGTCGGAGCCGTGGTGGATGCGGTGTCTGACGTGGTGACGCTGAGCGCGCAAAATATCAAGCCCGCACCGCAGTTCGAGTCGGCCATTGAATCGCGCTTTATTGTGGGGCTGGCCAATCTGGACGATCGCATGCTGATCGTCATGAACATGGAGGCGCTGATGAACAACGCTGAACTGGGTATGGTGGCGGCGTCTTTGGGCTGATCAGGCAGGCTTTGGCCTGTGCCGACACGCCTAGCCCGGCGTGCGAAACGGGCTGCGTTGGCCCAAGTCCTCCAGATAGTTGTCAATTCCCGCATCTTCACGTTCCAGAAAGCGCCCAACCGCCTCGGCAAACGCCGGATGCGCCAGCCAGTGGGCGCTGGTGGTCTTCACCGGCAGCAGCGCTCTGGCCATTTTGTGTTCCCCCTGCGCGCCGCCCTCAAACCGCTGGTAGCCGTTGGCAATGCACCATTGCAGTGGCTGGTAGTAGCAGGCTTCAAAATGCAGGCAGTCCACGCGCTCCAACGCACCCCAGTAGCGGCCGTAGGCAATGGACCCATTTTTTAAGCCATTTAGACCTCTAGCCCCCGTGGATGGTGCGCAGACAGCTATCAAACTGCTAGCAATAGCACGCCCTTCGCGTTCGGCCACAAACAGCAACCAGTTCTCGGGCATGGTGTCTGCCATGTGGGTGAAGAAGTCCCGGTTCAGGTAGGGCGCGTTGCCATGCTCTAGGTAAGTGCGCTCGTAGCACTGGTAGAAGAAATCCCAGTCCGCGGCGCTGATGTCGCGCCCCAGCGCATGGCGAAAGGTCACGCCGGCGTCCACCACCTTGCGCCGTTCCTGGCGGATTTTCTTGCGTTTCTCGCGGGACAGGGAGGTTAGAAACGCCTCGAAGTCGACGTACCCCGGCTCGGTGTTGGTCCAGTGGAACTGCACCGTGTGCCGCAGCATCAGGCCCGCATCCGCACAGGCGGCTACATCGGTGTCCCCGGCAAACAGCAGGTGCAGGGACGACAACCCGGATTGTTCACACCACCGCAGCAGCGCGCGTACCAAAGCTGCGCGGGCAGGGGCATCGCGGGCCAGTAGACGGGCCCCCGGCACGGGGGTGAAGGGCACGGCTACCACCGCCTTGGGGTAGTAGGGCACACCGTGTTGCTGGTAGGCGTTGG
>CAJASG010000645.1 GCA_903944555.1 uncultured beta proteobacterium | reverse complement strand
CACCAGGTCCAGCTTGGAAAACGGGGGGTCTTTCAGTACATCCTGCTCGGAGAACACCCGCATGTCGCGAATGCCCTTGTGGAGGCGGTAGGTCTGGCCACCGGGCTCCGCCACAAAGAAGCGGGCCAGCCGCTCGGGCGTGAGGTCGTCCGCAATGCTGGCCGGGTAGACGCCAGCGCGGGCAATGGCAATGGCGCGTGCGTCAATGTCAGTGGCAAAGACTTGCACCGTGTAGCTGGTTTTGAGCGCCTCCATGCGCTCTTGCAGGAGGATGGCCAGCGAATAGGCTTCCTCGCCGGTGGAGCATCCCGTGGACCAAACCCGCACTGGACCGCCTGCATGCTTGTTGGCGAAGAGCTTGGGGATGATGGTGTCTTCCAGCACCTGGAAGGCTTCGGGGTCGCGGAAAAAGTTGGTCACGCCAATCAGCAGGTCACGAAACAGGGCTTCCACCTCGGTGGGAGTTTGCTGCAGGTACTTGACGTAGGCCTCAATGGTTTCGATCTGGTGCACCGCCATGCGCCGCTCAATGCGCCGGTGGATGGTGCCGGGCTTGTAGCCCGAAAAATCGTGCCCGGTGTGGGCGCGCAGCAGAACGTAGATCTTGTTGAGCGCACTCTCGTACTTGGGGGTTTGGGTTGCCGCGAGGCGTGGTAGCCGCCCAAAGGCGTGTGTGGCGTAGGCGATCAGTTGGGCTGGCATGTCAGCCGGGGGCAGCTCATAGTCCATGATGCCGGTGGCAATGGCGCTGCGTGGCATGCCGTCAAACTCGGTGGACTCGGGCGTTTGGGCCATCACCATGCCCCCGGCATCCTTGATGGCGCGCAGGCCCATGGTGCCGTCGCTGCCGGTACCCGACAGCACGATGCCAATGGCCCGCTCGCGCTGGTCGTGCGCCAGCGAGCGAAAGAAAAAGTCAATCGGCAAGCGCTGGCCGCGCGGCGCCGAGGGCTCCAGCAGTTGCAGCGCGCCGTTCATGAACGCCATGTCGTGGTTGGGCGGGATGATGTAGGTGCAGTTGATGTGCACTGTCATTCCGTCTTCGACTTCAAACACTTGCATACGGGTGTAGCGGCGCACCAGGTCGGCCAGAATGCTTTTGTGGTCGGGCGAGAGGTGTTGCACCAGCACAAAGGCCATGCCGGGGTCCGCATCGGTGGGCATGCCGGAGAAAAACGCCTCAAACGCGGCCAGGCCACCGGCGGATGCGCCAATGCCTACGATCGGGAAGCTGGTGACAGCCTCAGGTAGCGCTTCGCTGGCCACTGGCGCAGGGCTGGTCTGCTCAGGGGTCTGATCGGACGGGGCCAGGGACTGTTTCTTGCTCATCGCGGGGAACTCCTTGGGTGAATCGCTGCTGCGCGACTCTATTGGTATATTCTTCCGGCGCTTAAAATGCTATAAAAAACATAGCTGCTTGCGCATATTCCACGGGGGCTAGAGGCATATTTCGCTTGAAAAATGCGCCAGCTTCTGGGCTGGGGCCGGACGTCCGAAATAGTAACCCTGAAAGGCGTCACAGCCGATGCTGGCCAAAATATTGCGCTGCTCCAGCGTTTCCACGCCTTCGGCAATTACTTTGAGCCCCAGGCTGTGGCCCAGCGCCACCACGGTGCGGGCAATGACGGCATCGTTCGCATCGGTCAGCAGGTCGCGCACAAACGACTGGTCGATTTTGAGTTGGTCCAGCGGCAGGCGCTTCAGGCACGACAGCGAAGAGTAGCCGGTGCCAAAGTCGTCCAGCGACAGGCGCACCCCGTGCAATTTGATGGCGTTCATCTTGACAATGATGTCTTCCACGTTGTCCATCAGCATGCTCTCGGTGAGCTCCAGCTTGAGCAGCGTGGGGTTGGCGCCGGTCTTGCGCAGGGCGGTGCTGACCCGCTCCACAAAGTCGGCCTGCGCAAATTGCGCGGCGCTGACGTTGACCGCCAGGCTCCAGTGCGCGGTGTCGGGCTGCAGCGCCCATGCCACCAGTTGGGTGCACGCAGTTTCCAGCACCCATTGGCCCAGCGGCAAAATCATGCCGGTGTCTTCGGCCAGGCCAATGAATTCGGCCGGAGGCACCATGCCGCGCACGGGGTGCATCCAGCGCACCAGCGCTTCGGCCCCCGTGGTGGCGGTGTGGCCTTGTGCGTCGACTTGGACCTGAATTTGGTAGTACAACACGAACTCGTCGCGCACCAGCCCGAGGCGCATGTCCTGCTCCAGGGCCGCGTGGGCCGAGGCCGTGGCCTGCATGGCGGGGTCAAAAAAGCGGAAGGTATTGCGCCCGGCGGCTTTGGCCTGGTACATGGCCACATCTGCTTTTTTGAGCACATCGTCCATGGTTTCGTTGGATTCCATGAACACCACAATGCCGATGCTGGGCGTGCTGTTGTGGCTGTGCTCGCGCAGGGTGT
>CAJASG010000644.1 GCA_903944555.1 uncultured beta proteobacterium | reverse complement strand
GCAAGCAGGCCCCTTTGATGAGGTTGCGGCAGGCGCACTGCGGGTCGCGCTTGAGGCGGCCTGGCCGCCAGGGTCCTGGCAATTGGATGCGGTTTCCCAGCCAGCCCGCTGGATCGTCTACATGGGCAAGTACCCCAACGCCGAGGCGCTGCTGAAGAAGCGCGCCGAGTTGGCCAACATGAATTTGAAACTTGAAGCGCTGACCAATCCCGCCTTGGAGATTGGTATTTCCCTTGGCGGGTTTGACACCCAGATCGCGGCGAATGCGGAGTTGGTGCGATTGAACCAGCGCGGGATTCGCACGGCCCGCGTGGTGTTGGAGCACGAGGCCGCCCAGGTATCGCAACTCAAGCTGCCCGCCGTGACCGAGCCCCTTAAGACCCGATTGGAGAGCCTACGTCCCGCTATGGCGGGCAAGGCCTTCAGGAAATGCAACTAGGCGCTTGCGCGCTTATACGGAGTCGGGAGCGCGCGAAAAGCGCACGGTAAAGCAGGCTCCGGGTGGGGTTTGGCCCGGTCGGCTGTCTTCCACCGTGACGGTTGCGTGATGTTGGCGTGCGATTTCCAGCACGATGGGTAAGCCCAGTCCCGAACCATCGGCTTCGGTACCCAGGACCCGGTAGAAGGGCTGGAACACCAGTTCGCGTTCGCTGGCCGGGATGCCGGAGCCCGAATCTTCCACCTGCAACACCAGCACCTTGCTGAACGGATCGATCAGTACTCGGGTGGTGATCACCCCGGGTTTGTCGGTGTTGGATGGCGTGTAGTTGATGGCGTTGTCGACCAAGTTGCGCACCATTTCCTTGAGCAGGGTCAGGTTGCCCGGGACGGTGACGCCTTCCACCCCGGGCTGGGCACCCTCGTAGCCCACATCGATGTGCTTGTCCATGGCGCGCGGTGCGCAGTCCCGTGTGACGTCCATGGTCAGGCGGGCCAGGTCGCAGGGCTGGTGGTTGATCACCGTGCCGCTGCTTTCGGCCCGCGCCAAGGCGAGCAGCTGGTTGACGGTGTGGGTGGCGCGTATGCTGGAACGGCCGATCTGCCGCAAGGATTGCTTGAGGTCTTCCGCATTCGCGCCTTCCCGTTGTGCCAGGTCTGCCTGCATGCGCAGACCCGCCAGCGGGGTTTTTAGCTGGTGGGCGGCGTCGGCCAGAAAACGTTTTTGTGTGGCAATGGAGTCCTTCAAGCGCATCAGCAGGTCGTTGACGGATGACACCAGCGGGGCGACTTCCAGCGGCACGGCTTCCACGTCCAGCGGGCTCAAGTCGTCCGGGCTGCGGGCGCGAATACGCTCTTCCAGTCGGTTAAGGGGTTTGATGGCTTGCACCAGTGCCAGCCATACCAGCAGTACGGCCAGCGGCAAAATCACAAACTGCGGCAGCATCACGCCCTTGACGATTTCGGTGGCCAGCACGGAGCGCTTGTCCATCGTTTCTGCCACTTGCACCAGCGCCGGTTTGGAGTTGGGTATCTCCAGTTTGACCCAGGTGTAGGCGACTTTGATATCGGCGCCCCGAAACTCGGCGTCGCGCATGCGGACTTCGCCGGGGCTGATCTTGTCGTCCTCAGGGGGGCGTGGCAGGTCTTTCTCGCCGCTCAGGTGCTCCCCGGAGGGCCCCAGCACCTGGTAGAAGACGGTGTCCGCATCGTCGGCGCGCAACAGTTCGCGCGCTGGCAAGGGCAGCACAAACTGCGCGTGGTTGTGGTGGACCGTGATGAGTTGGGCCAGCGCCCCCACGTTGTATTCCAGCGCCCGGTCAAACGGCTTGCCCGCAATGCCCTGCGCCACCAGCCAGGTCAGCACCAGGCTCACCGGCCACAGCAGCAGCAAAGGCGTGAGCATCCAGTCCAGGATTTCCCCGAACAGGGAGCGTTGCTCGCGCTGGAATATTTTCACAGGCTAGCCTGGGATTTTTTCCAGGCAATAGCCCAGGCCGCGCACGGTGGCGATGCGGATCGGGCCTTTTTCTATCTTCTTGCGCAGGCGGTGGATATAGACCTCGATGGCGTTGTTGCTGACCTCTTCACCCCATTCGCACAGGCGCTCAACCAGTTGGTCCTTGCTCACCAGGCGCCCGGCGCGTTGCAAGAGCACCTCCAGCAAGCCCAGTTCGCGGGCGGAGAGCTCCACCATTTTTCCGTCGATGGTGGCAACACGCCCGGATTGGTCGTAAATCAGCGGACCGTGCTTGATGGTGCTGCTGGCAGCCCCCATACCGCGGCGTATTAGGGCGCGTACCCGGGCCTCCAACTCCTGCAAACTGAAGGGCTTTGCCATGTAATCGTCGGCACCGTAGTCCAGCCCTTTTACGCGTTCATCCACGCTGTCGGCTGCGGTGAGGATCAGCACGGGGAGCGATGAGCCGCGCCCGCGCAATTTTTTTAACACTTCCAGGCCATGCATTTTGGGTAGACCTAAATCGAGAATGAGCAGGTCAAACTCGGTGTTGGTCATCAGGGCGGCGTCCGCTTCGCTTCCGCTGGCCACATGGTCTACCGCCGCGCCTGCACTGCGCAGTGCCCTCAGCAACCCGTCGGCTAAAACCTGGTCATCCTCGGCAATCAATATACGCATGGTTGTCTCCTTGTTATTCCTGCATTCTAGGCCCGCATTTCGACTCACTGACCGCTGTAGATTTCCAGTCCAATGGCGATGACGGCAGCCACTTCGGGCCCCACCGCGGCGTGCATCTCGGCCTGTGCCTGGGCTGCGGCGTCCTGGTACGCGTTGAGCCACGCCATTCCGTTGGCTGTGAACTGCACTTTGCGCGCGCGTGCATCCATCGGGTCGCGCTCCCGGGTGACCATGCCCCAGGCTTCACATTGGTCTACCAAGGTGCCCATGGCCTGCTTGCTCATGCCCGCGCGCTGGGCCAGGTCGGTTAGCCGCAGGCCCTGCTCGCACAGGTGGCGCGTGATGTGAATATGCGCCGCGCCCACCTGCCCGCGCGCGGCCAGGTTGGCCAGGCCCAGCGGCACACCGGGATGGTCGGCCATCAACTCCATGACGCGCGCATCAAAGCGCTGTAACGCCAGCCTGAGCCAATGCCCCAAGTGGCTGTGGTTCCAGGGTGGTGGGTTTGGATGGGGCGGTTCTGACATGCTGAATATGGTAAGGCAAACTGATTAAAAAATAGGTTTACCGGATTCAATAAACTGATCTAAACTACTGTTCAAGCATCCAGCCTGTAGTTAAAGCCAGACGCTGTTTACCCTTCATCCATTGCTTTTTTTAGGAGATTTCCATGGACGCACCCGTCAAAGCCCCCAACCTCGCCGTGAACAGCGAAAAAGCCAAAGCCCTGCAAGTGGCACTGGCGCAAATCGAAAAACAGTTCGGCAAGGGCACCATCATGCGGCTGGGCGAAGGCGAGGTGATCGAAGACATCCAAGTGGTCTCCACCGGTTCGCTGGGGTTGGACATCGCCCTGGGCGTTGGCGGTTTGCCACGCGGCCGGGTGGTCGAAATCTACGGCCCGGAGTCGTCGGGCAAGACCACGCTGACCCTGCAGGTGATTGCCGAAATGCAAAAGACCGGCGGCCAGTGTGCGTTCATCGACGCCGAGCACGCACTCGATATTCAGTACGCCCAGAACTTGGGGGTCAATTTGCAGGACCTGCTGATCAGCCAGCCCGACACTGGTGAGCAGGCGCTGGAG
>CAJASG010000643.1 GCA_903944555.1 uncultured beta proteobacterium | reverse complement strand
TTCGGGCCTCGGACTGGCTGATCGACCTGGGGCCGGAAGGCGGCGACGCGGGTGGCGAGGTGGTGGCCTATGGCACGCCGGAGGATTTGTTGTTGCATCCGACTTCGCATACCGGTAAAGCCCTACGGGACTACGCGGCGGCTATGGGGGTGGTGCATGAAGTGCAGGAGCCGTCTGCTGCGGGAGCCTATTTGGCACGCGCTGCCGGGGATGGGGTCACGCCGGGATCCTCATACGCAAGCTCGAAATCGTCACCCGGCGCAACCCCATCCCCGGCGGGTGTGGTGAATGCTGCGGTGGATACGTCAAACTCCATTCGCATTGTCAATGCGCGGGAGCACAACCTGAAATCCTTGTCGGTGGACATTCCACGCGGCAAGTTCAGTGTTGTGACGGGGGTGTCGGGTTCGGGCAAATCCACCCTGGCGTTCGATATTTTGTTCAACGAAGGACAGCGGCGCTATTTGGAGTCGCTCAACGCCTATGCGCGCTCCATCGTGCAACCGGCGGGGCGACCCGAGGTGGATGCGGTGTATGGCATTCCGCCTACGGTGGCGATTGAGCAGCGCCTCTCGCGCGGTGGGCGCAAGTCCACCGTGGGCACGACTACCGAGGTCTGGCACTTCTTGCGGCTGCTCTACGTGAAGCTGGGCACGCAGCATTGCATCAAAGATGGCGCGGCGGTGCAGCCGCAGTCGGCTGACAGCATTGCGGCGCAGTTGCTGAAAAATTTCCGGGGGCAGCACATTGGGCTGCTGGCGCCGCTGGTGTCGGGGCGCAAGGGCGTCTACACCGAGTTAGCGGACTGGGCGCGGCCACGGGGCTACACCCACTTGCGCGTGGATGGAAACTTTTTGCCAACTACGGCGTTCCCACGCATTGACCGGTTCAAGGAACACAACATCGAGTTGCCTGTCGCCAGTCTGGATGTGAATCCGGCACAGGAAGCCGCTTTGCGCGCAGCGCTGGCCGTTGCGCTGGTGCATGGCAAGGGTGTGGTGCATGTGCTCAGTGGCATGGACGGTTTGCGTGAAGCCATGGTGGCCGGCACCCCGGCCGTGGGGATTGGCCGTGTGCAGGTGTTTTCCACCAAGCGCGCCTGCCCGGTGTGTTCGACCTCGTACGCGGAGTTGGACCCGCGGCTGTTCAGCTACAACAGCAAGCACGGCTGGTGCCCGGATTGCGTGGGCACCGGTGTGGCGCTCACCAAAGAGCAGCGCAAGGTGTTTGACGATTCCGTGAAAGACGATGACAACAAGGGCCGTGAGCAGACCTTTGCCGAGGCCGATGTGGAAGACCTGGTGGACGCGGTGTGCCACAGCTGCCTGGGCACGCGGCTGAACGCCACGGCCTGCAATGTGAAGTTTGGCGCGCAAACCGAAGTTTTGGAGTCAAATGATGCTCTAGCCCCCGTGGAACCTGCGGGAGCAGCTATTACTACCATAGCGCGGCTGAGTGTGACGGATGTGCGCAAGTGGATTGAGAGTCTGCAAGTGCCGGGCCGTTTAAGCCAGCGTGAGATCGATATTGCACGCGACCTGATTCCTGAGATCAAAAGCCGCTTGGAGTTTTTGGAAGAAGTGGGCCTGGGCTACCTCACGCTGGACCGTGGCGCGCCCACGCTCAGCGGTGGCGAGGCGCAGCGCATCCGCTTGGCGGCGCAACTTGGCAGCAACTTGCAGGGCGTTTGTTATGTGCTGGACGAGCCCACCATTGGGCTGCACGCGCGGGACAACCAAATTTTGCTGGGCGCCTTGCAGACCCTGAGCGACAAAGGCAACACGCTGGTGGTGGTGGAGCATGACGAGGACACCATTCGTGCGGCCGACCACATCATTGATATTGGGCCGAGCGCGGGCAAGCGCGGTGGGCGGTTGGTGGCGCAGGGCTCGGTGGAAGATGTGCAGAATGCCGCAGATTCGCAGACCGGGCGTTATCTCTTGCATGCGATGAAACATCCTCTGGCTTTGCGGCGTGATGTAGTGTCGTTTGAGGAGTCGATGGCGCTGGCGTCAGCACTCGCTGCGGCCGAAACCGGTCAGGTGGGTGCACCGGCGGTAAAAATACCGAAGGGCAAAGCGGCCAAGGCAGCCGCCGTTGCGGCAGCGAATGCTTCGGCCAGCGTGGCTGCGAATGCGGAGTTGGCAGACCGCACCCGTGTCGCCGGGGAGTACGCTGAATTGTCGGATCGATCTCTTTCCAAATCGTCACCCGCCCCAAGGGCTCCCGCTGCGGGAATAGCCACAACGCTCACTTGGCTGACCGTAACCGGTGCCAGCCTGCATAACCTTCAAAACGTCACCGCCCACATCCCGCTGAAGCGCCTGGTCGCCATCACTGGCGTCAGTGGTTCCGGAAAATCTACTTTGGCGCGGGACGTGTTGCTCACCAACGTACAAGTGGCCGTGCAAAAGCGCAGTACCAAAGCCGGCCGCGACGCGCTGGAGGCGGGTGAGCAAATACCATGGACGGGCTGCGAAGGCGTCACTGGTTTCGAGACGGTGGACCGCGTGCTGGAAGTGGACCAAACCCCTATCGGAAAAACCCCCCGCAGTTGCCCGGCGACCTACATCGGTTTTTGGGACGTGATCCGCAAGCTCTTTGCCGACACCTTGGAGGCCAAGGCGCGCGGCTACGCGCCCAACCGCTTCAGCTTCAACACCGGCGAAGGCCGCTGCCCCGGTTGCGAAGGGCAGGGCATTCGCACCATTGGCATGAGCTTCTTGCCGGATGTAAAAGTGCTGTGCGAAACCTGCAAAGGCGCCCGCTTCAACCCCGAAACCCAGGCTGTCACCTGGCGCGGAAAAAACATTGGCGACGTGCTGCAAATGGAAGTGGACGAAGCGGTTGACTTCTTCGCCGCCATGCCGGT
>CAJASG010000642.1 GCA_903944555.1 uncultured beta proteobacterium | reverse complement strand
ATGTCGGCCTCGCCCTCCATCAGGGCCGCTGCATTGACACCCTTCATTTGCAGGTTGCTGGTGCGTGCGATGCCTTGGGTAATCGTCACGTCACCGCGCAAAAAGTCAAACGCAAAGCCCTCGCTGAAGACATCCCGAAAATCCAGCAGCAGGCGCCTGGGCAGCGACTGCAGGCTTAACACCCCCAGCAGCTTGGCGATACCCGGGTCAGCCTTCAAAAATTGCCCGGTCTCCACGTTGACGTTGAAGTTGCCACCCAGGCTCGGGTAGTCCAGCGTAATGGGCGAGCCCAGCCAGGTGACTTGCCCCTCAACTTTGCCATGGCCCTTGCGCACAACGCCTTTCATTCCAAATCGATTGAGTAGTTCGCCAGCATCAGCAATGTCGAGTTTGAAATTCATGACGGTGTGTCGGCGCTCTTTAATGCTGCGCCTCGCAACTGGCGGCGCCTGCCCGGCAATGTTGATCCAGTTACCGCTGGCTGTCAGCACCGCCTCAGGTGTGGTGATGTTGAAGCGGTTGAGCCGCCATTCGCGCTGAACATCGCGCGCAGCAGCGGCCGCCGATGCGCCCAGGTTCACCGCATCGATTTCAATGCGTCCGAGCTTCTTGCCCCGCAACACCAGGTCGTCCACCACGATGTCCAGTGCGGGAATACTGGCAGGTTGCTCATCGAGCACGCTTTCCACATCTTGCGCCGCGCTTTGGGCCACCTCCAGACGGGACAGACGTGCGAACAGTCGCCCACTCGCAGATCCGGAAGGCTGGCGGTACTCCACATAGCCATTGAGTTCGGCTGCATCCAGATTGGCGCGCCAGAGCAGGTCTTCGCGTCCGCCGCCTACCACCACGTTGTGCAGCTTGCGTCCCCCCACGGTAATGTCGCGCGCACGCAGGGCCAAACTGTTTGGCAAATAGCCCATCCCAAAGGACGTGCCCAAGGCAGCGGAGCCCGGCGACAGGTCAGCCCCCGCCGCGTGGGACAGTACATCGGACCATGCATCGATGTCGATATTGGCCAAGCTGACGTTGGCTTGCACACCCTCTGCTGGCATAGGAGTTGTTTCGTCAGCTGCCAGCCCAACGGCAATCGCGCCGCGCAGCGCGCGTGCATCGTTCCCCGAGACGTCTCTCACATAGGTGATGCTGACTGCCTTGCCCACCTCGAACTGCAGCTGATCCTGCGCACGCACGACACCGTCGCTGCCCGCCACCAAGGATGCCCGCACCGCCGTGGTTTCCAGACGCAGTGGCAAGGGCCCATCTGCCGCCTTTGCAA
Organism: uncultured beta proteobacterium; assembly: GCA_903944555.1. GTDB lineage: Bacteria > Pseudomonadota > Gammaproteobacteria > Burkholderiales > Burkholderiaceae_C > Allorhodoferax. The sequence goes on along the minus strand of CAJASG010000642.1, from coordinate 462 downwards.
AAGGCGCCGGAAGCGTGAGCGCCATGCCGACGAGGTTGCTACTGACCAACAGTTCTGGCACACCGCCACGTACACCCAACGTGGCGCTGTACGTGGCAGAACCGTTGGCATACTGGGCCAACCGGGCGGCAAATCCCAGTTCCTGCGCCTGGCGCAGACCTTCGGACGTGGCGGTTCCCTGCAATCGCAGTACCTGGGGTGCGGCGGGCTTGGCCCCCGCCAACGGCAGACCCGTCTGAGCAGACGTCAGGCCACCGTCGATGCGCACATCGCCACCGAGCGAGCGGGCTTGTGCCCCTACGACCGAGAAACCAGTTTCTGAGAAGTTGATGACGCCGCGCGTGCGTGATAACCGTGGCGTCTGCGGAGTCACCTGTAGATCATTGCCTGCCAGCGTGATGGAGCCACGCACCGTGGCACGGTCCACTGCCGAGATGGGCAACGCCAGCTTGAAGCGGTAGT
>CAJASG010000641.1 GCA_903944555.1 uncultured beta proteobacterium | reverse complement strand
TTTTGCAGTTGGAGACATCAACACTTACCCGGGGAAAAAGAAACTTATCCTGTGTGGATTCCACGAGTGCGCACTGGCCGCGTTTGGAGCCATGCCTATTCTTTTCCCGGAAAAAAAGGTGTTCCTGCAATACACCACCACGAGTCCCAAGTTGCATAAAGTGCTGGGGGTGGAGTCGCCTGTTTTCGATTGATTCTGGTTTTTTTTAAAAATCAAAGCCAAGTTTCAAAAACAGCAAAAACCCACGCTATAATTTGAGGCTACCATTCCTCGATAGCTCAGTTGGTAGAGCGCCGGACTGTTAATCCGTAGGTCCCTGGTTCGAGCCCAGGTCGAGGAGCCAAGACAAGAAACGAAGCAAGCCCTTGCAAGAAATTGCAAGGGCTTTTTTCATGCTCCAACAGAACCAGTACCATCTATCTGGTTCTGCATTCATTTACTGAAAGATACCCATGTTTGATAAAAGCGGCCAGTGGATCCACCTTGAAACATTCGATGATTTTGACAACGGCCTGTCAGATCTGATCGAGTTCTGGTCCAGTACAGCCAAGACCGCGACCAAGGCACTCAAAGAATCCGCGTTCGTTCATTTCAAAGAAGATTTGGACGCCGCAGCACTCCAATGGATTGATAACAAAGCCAAGTCAAAAAATTACGCGGCCATCGCTAAAGAGCTGGCCGAGTTTGAAGAAGTGCTGAAGCAAGGCTAATACCTTACGAACATCGAGGACTCCTCGTGTTGCCTGATCAGCGCTTCTTTTCAATCGGGTTGGCAGTCAACCAGTTGGCGGGATAAGCCCGCATGAACTCCCGCGCCTTCTCTGGGCGGGCACTCAGCCATGCATCCACGGAGCCTTCATTCAGTATGACCACCATGCGCTTTTCGCTGCCGGGCTGTTGGTAACGGTGCATGAGAGCGTGGCTGTTGGCACTCACCGTGAGCAAGGTGTAGCTGACGATGACATCTCCCGCCGCACCAGTCCAACTTTCCCACAACCCGGCCACGCCCATGGGCTTGCCATCCACTCGGGCAATACGGGTCGGTACCGCCTTGCCGCTGCGCCAATCGTCTTCCACAAAGGCCATCATCGGCACGATGCAACGTTGACCACCGAGCCAGGCATCACGAAAGTTGTTGGACGTAGTTATTGTTTCATTACGTGCATTGACCAGCTTGCTCGAACGCAGCTTGGCGTCGGAGGCCGACTTGACCCAGCGCGGCACCAAACCAAATTGCCCGGCAACCAACTCACGGGAAACTATGGCGGCCGGGGTGGACTCAGTGCTTGATGCTACTTCGGCTTGTGGCCCGCCTTTTCGGATAAAAACGCCCGGCTGGCGCTGCCACACCTCGCGTCCCACAGGCGCAACTGGCGCTGCCACATGGAACGCGTCGGGGTAAAGCGACGCAAGTTGAACGCTCTCGTATTGGTTACTCATGCGGCGATGCTAACAGCACCAGGCAAGGGATACTCGCCTCCACGCGCAGGTTCGGTTGTGCTTTTGGATGCAAAACCAGGGATGGCTCTCAGGATAAAATCGCTTCGCCCGTGCGGCATTGCGACCCAACGAGTATTGTGGCTTACGGAGTTAATCGGCTGGTAGCAAGTCGCTGGTTTGGGCCCAACTCGGAAAACCAAGTACAAGAAGCGATGCCAGCACCTTGGCCCCAAATCCGGGTGCTATTTTTTGGGTTCCACTGCGGGTGATTACCTGTCTCAATTTCGGGAAAAATACATGTTTGATAAAAACGGCAAGTGGATGCACCTTGAGACATTCGATGACTTTGACAACGGCCTGTCAGACCTGATCGAGCTGTGGTCCAGCACAGCCAAAACGGCTACCAAGGACCTAAAAGAGTCCGCACTCACCCATTTCAAAGAAGACCTGGAAACTGCGGCAGTCCAATGGACCGACAACAAAGCAAAGTCGAAAAAATATGCGGCCATTGCTGAAGAGCTGGCTGAATTTGAAGAGGCGCTGAAGGCTGGCTGATGTAATGGACACACGAAACTTCAGCGAGGACCATTGGCCAAAGGTCGGTTCGGGTATCTGGACCAGATGGTGGGGCTACTTGAGCAGGTGGTTGATGTTCGGAGTGGTGGTGACCGTTTTTCAACCAGTGCTCGGGGACTACGATAGTCTTTGGCGTCAGAAGGCGCTCCAGGCGCTTTTAGGCCTCTTGTTTGGCTTTGTCGCCGCTGTCGTATTTACCGTCGCCGAAAACACACTCAACACGCCGCGAGTGAAATGGAAAACCTGGTTGATTGTGTTGGCGACCTGGGGCGTAGTCAAAACCACTTTTGTGACCGTAGTGGCGCTGAGCTGAAGAAGGTCGACCTTAAAAAGCAAAAAGGTTGACACAGTTCTCGCTTAGGGCCGTCGAAAGGCGACTTGTTGGGTGGACCAGTATTTCGATTTCAATTGGTCAAGCCGCACCTCACCGCCCGAAGACGGCGCGTGCACGAAGCGCCCTTCTCCCACATATATTCCTGCATGCGTGGCATTGCTCCCTCGACCGAATATGGCGAGGTCCCCTGTGCGCACGGCATCTTCCGATACAGGCTGCCCCCAATCCACCAGCGCTGATACAGAGCGGGGAGTCGGCACACCACTCCCCTCTTTGTAAACGTACCGAATAAGCCCACTGCAGTCGAACCCACTGGCGGGCGTATTACCGCCATACCGGTAGGGCGTGCCAACCAAGCCAATCGCCATCAGTGTTACGTCATTGGCCTGTTCGACGGTCAGACGGGCGGGGACGGATTTGAAACCCGCTACACGGTCATTGGTTGGTGGGGTGGAACATGCCGTAAGCAGCAGCAATGTGCAACCCATCACAGCGATGGCGCACCGCGAAAAACATGTGTTTGAACTTGGTGGGTTGGGTTGCGTCGACTGCGGAAACTTCAAATAGATCATGCGGCATATTACGCTTCGCCGCCCAATGGGTATGTATTCGCCACACACCGCCCTGCACGACCGACGGATTTCACGACAACTTGGCGTTTTACAGTTAGATGCGCCAAATTCACCGCCGACCGGGTCACTCCCGTTGTACAGTTGCCCTTTTGACTATAGAGGCAGGTTATGACCAAGACTTGGAAAGAGTCCACCGTGGTGTATGGCACCGAAGATATTCTGACAAGCCTGTGTAATTCGGTTACGCGAGTGCTGAGTTTGGCAACCCAGTGTCAAATTCATTATTCCGGGATGGTGCAACGCATTACCAAGACCTGTCTTAAGCCTGATATTGGCTGCTTCGTGTTGTTTGACGGCGGATTTTCGGGCTTGGTTGTTCTCAATTTTTCGGCCCAAACAGCCATGGAGCTCTACGAGAGCTACATGATCAACATGGGCATGCCCAAAAGTGAGTTAGCCAGTTCCCACACCTCAGACGAGGTCAGCAACATCATGGGTGAGCTGATGAACCAGATCGTGGGTGATTTCACCGGCAAGGTGCGGCGGGAACTTCAAACCAATATTACGCAGAATCAGCCCAAGATGTTGGTACTCAACAAGCAGGTGGTTTTGAGCGTTGATACCCAGCTGGATCAACCTGAATCGCGGCGCGTGACGTTCTACACAGGAAAGAACAATATCTTCTACTTGGAGTTGGCGATTGATCGCACAGAGTTCATCAAACTGCATGACTTTGAAGTTAGTGAAGTGCTTAGCCCCGATGAAGTGATCGCGCAGGCCGACGCAGAGTCCAAGGTCACCCAACCGGCGGACGACCAGAGCGAACAAGACGAGCTTTTAAAGTCGCTGGGCATGTAACGCATTTATGGATCCCTTGCTTGCTGATACGCGAGGGCAAATCATGGCAAGTCCACCCTACTATCCACGGCCTTATTGCGTACAACCCTACTTTCCGCCCGTCAGTTTGAACTTCGGATACGGATATTGGGGCGGTGGTCATAACAACCACCATTGGCATTGAAGCGCCTGATGCGCCAGTTTGGTCGGGCCGCTTCGTCAACTCTGTGACGGGTGCATGGCGCACGGTTTTCTCATGCTTGTGCGAAGCGTACCATCAGGTAATCAATGATTGCGTCAGACTCAGCTAACCACTGGCTGTTGCCTGCTTGGTCCGTTATTTTTAGGCACGGTACTTTGGGTTGTCCGTAACCTTGAACTAATTCCGCACGATTTATCGCGTTTTTCTGTGCGTCCCTGCGTTCAATATTCAGTGACAGGTGGTGCATCTCTTTTCTGACTTTGATGCAAAAAGGACAGGTGCTGAATTGGTACAACACGAGATTGCGGCACTGCTGATCGACCTCGGCCTGTAACGCAGGTGCACGAACGACACCAGTCGGCCGACTGGCGACTTCCCACAGAAGCATGATGGGGCCGAGTACTAGCCTCAAAGTTTTAAAGAAGAATCTGACCAGTGTTTTCATGCGGAGTATTGGGAGCGTTAATTAGAAGAATTAGAAGAGCTAGCGAGCTCAACTCCCGATGGTAAGTTCCTTTTCGCTGCCTGCGTTGAAGACCCGCTGGTCTTCTAGGTGTTTAAGCCTAAAAATTGCTGCAATGCAGCAAAAAATCAACCACCCACACAAATCCCCCGCTACAATTCATCCATGCTGCACTGCAACATATCTGACCTTCGGGTCATTTGCTAGCGGAACAATGCTTTACCCACGTAACCCAAGGAAACAAAATGAACACGATCTTCGAACAATTCGCTGCGACCAACCAAGCCAACCTGCAAGCGCTGCAAGGCCTGTCTACCAAGGCATTTTCGGGCGTTGAAAAATTGGTTGAATTGAACATGGCTTCTTCCAAAGCCATTCTGGGTGAGTCTTTTAACCACGCCCAATCCGTTATGGCCGTGAAAGATGCAAAAGAACTGATCGCCCTGCAAACTGGAATGTTGAAGCCATTGGCTGAAAAGTCTGCAGCCTATTTCCAGCATGTTCAAACCATTGCTGCTAGCGCCGGTGCTGACTTCACCAAAACCGTTGAAGCCAAGACAGCCGAAGCGCAAAAGGCATTTGGTGGGGCAGTTGATAAATTGGCAAAAAGCGCACCTGCAGGGACTGAGTCCGCTGTTGCAGCCTTCAAGAGCGCATTGAGCGCCGGTCAAAATGCGGTTGAGACCGCTCAGACTTCGGCCAAGAAAGCCATGGAAGTTGCTCAAACCAACTTCAACACCGCTGCGACCCAAGCGGTTGACGCTGTCAAGAAAGCTACCAACGTAGCGTAATTGCCTAGGCCTACTGCCTTAGGGCAGTCCGCAAGCCACGGCACCCTCGGGTGCCGTTTTCACGTCCATCTCTTAACCGCGCACGCGTTGGTACAGTTTTTTACCGTCCCGTGTCGCAACCGCTTTGATCCCGCCTTTGCGAATTGCACCATAGAGCCATGCACTGGCGCGGGTTTTGATGACTTCGCGTGCGGACGCATCCAACTCCAGCTTGTTCAGTGCGGTATCCACCAAATCCACAAGCCCCAGGTTTTTACGGCCAAAACAAGCTAGCCAAAATGCCGTGTCGGTCGCGGGAAGTCTCTTTGGATTCGCGATTTTGGAGGCTCTTGGCAAATTTTCGCTTGCCTTGGCCTTTACCTTTACCTTGTCCGGTTTTTCAGCTCTTTTGGGATTAACGGTTTCAGCGTTGATCACTCTGGCATGCACAAACGAGACATCTTGCACCGGTTGCGCAACGGCATATCCTAGAGCTGGCGACGCCAAATCGATGCCCATCAGAGGTTTCAGTGCAGCGAGAGCATTCTCAAGATTGGCTAAATGTGCACGGGTACGCTCAATTTCCTGGGATATCTGGTTTGCGGCTTCAAATAATGTTTGCATAGTTTTTGTGTTTCTAGTGTGGCCAACGGTGGATAGCGCTATTCACCCTTGTTCTTGGCGGCCGCTTCATTCGCTTTGGCCCTTAGAAACCTCGCTTTGGTATTGAGGTTCCAGGTATCACGCTCCGCTTCTGCTCGGGCAGGCGTGTTGGTTAACAAAGGTTTTGGGGTGACCGGTGCTGGTGCAGATGGTGCGGCTGGTTTCCCCATTTGGCGGCCCATCCAGTGGCCATAGGCCTCACCGAAGGCATCATCAGATCGGTAGTTTTCGCGTTTTGGTTTGGTATCCATAAAGCATGGTCTCGTGTGATCTATCGCTATTTGACTCAGCGCTGCAGCCCATCATGCAACTCCACCAAGGCCAATGTCAACTTATGGTTGGGGTCCAGATAGACCATGGGCAGTGAGAGCTCATGGGATTCTCGTATGCGCACCGACGATGGCAGATAGGGCTGCAAAACAGGAAGCCCTTCCTCGATCAACTCATTGACCATGCGTTGGGGCAAATTGGCCCGGGGTTGGAACTGATTGACCACGATGCCCTTCACTACCAAGTCCGGGTTGTGATCGGCACGAATTTCCTGTACGTTGTCCATCAGGGTGTAGAGCGCCTTGCGGGAAAACTCATCGCAATCAAACGGGATCAGGCAGCCACTGGCACCAATCAACGCTGAGCGGGTATAAAAATTCAGTGCTGGCGGAGTATCAATGTAAATCCGGTCATAGGTTTCAGCCAACTGCTCCAAGGCTTCACGCAGTTTGTAAATCTTTTGACGCGACTCCAACTTGGTCTGAAGTTCATTCAAATTGGGGCTGGACGGCATCAGGTCCAACCCTTCATGTGGCGTGGCTACGATGAACTCGGAAGGCTTGCTGCTACGAAAGCTATAGCTCAGGGAGTTTTCAAAAAAACCGGCCACGTTGGGTTGGTCTTCGGTTGCGGTGTCACCCATCAAGTAGCTGCTGGAGTTGCCTTGCGGGTCCAAGTCAATCACCAACGTGCGCAGGCCCTGACTGGCACTGATAGCGGCCAAATTACAGGTAATGGTGGACTTGCCCACCCCGCCTTTTTGGTTGAATACGACGAGTGGCATGACACGGTTCCTTGTGCGGATGGTGAAAAGACGAAATTGCGGACCCCCAATTGTGCCCGGCATTAAATCATCAAACTAATCTGATGTATTGATGATTTTATTTGAATTTTCTTTATGAATATGGCTGCCTATAGTGCAACACAGCAAGCCCGACAGACCCACATTACAACGAACCAACGGATATACCCATGGACCAATCCAACCGATACGCCGACCTGAGCCTCACAGAGACTGCGCTTATCAAGTCCGGTCAGCACATTTTGGTGGCGTACAAAATGAAACCTAAGGGCGGTCTTCGGTATTTGGAGGCTGCCGCCCACTTTGCAGCCGAATCCTCAACCGGAACCAACGTGGAAGTGAGTACCACCGATGATTTCACCCGTGGTGTCGATGCTCTGGTGTACTACATCGATGAAGCCTCTGAGGACATGCGAATCGCCTACCCGCTGGATCTGTTTGATCGCAATATGACTGATGGTCGAATGATGATGGCGTCCTTTCTGACCTTGGTCATTGGCAACAACCAGGGTATGGGTGATATCGAGCATGCCAAGATCCATGACTTTTACATGCCGGAGCGAGCCATTCAATTGTTCGACGGCCCGTCCAAGGACATCAGCGATTTGTGGCGCATTTTGGGTCGCCCGGTTAAGGACGGCGGCTACATCTCTGGCACCATCATCAAACCCAAATTGGGTTTGCGCCCCGAGCCATTTGCCCAAGCGGCATACCAGTTTTGGTTGGGCGGTGACTTCATCAAGAACGATGAGCCACAGGGCAACCAGGTTTTCTGCCCGCTGAAGAAAGTGATTCCTCTGGTGGCTGACGCGATGAAGCGGGCGCAAGACGAAACGGGACAAGCCAAGCTGTTTTCTGCCAACATTACTGCCGACGACCATTTTGAGATGTGCGCCCGGGCGGACTTCATCCTGGAGACTTTTGGCCCCGATGCAGACAAAGTGGCCTTTTTGGTGGACGGTTTTGTGGGTGGTCCTGGCATGGTCACCACCGCGCGCCGCCAGTACCCGAACCAATACTTGCACTACCACCGGGCCGGGCATGGCATGGTGACTTCTCCCTCCGCCAAGCGCGGCTACACCGCGTTTGTATTGGCCAAGATGGCACGCCTGCAGGGAGCATCCGGCATCCACGTTGGCACCATGGGATACGGCAAGATGGAAGGAGAAAATGCTGACAAGGTCATTGCTTACATGATTGAGCGCGACGAATGCCAAGGCCCCATTTACTTCCAGAAATGGTATGGCATGAAGCCCACGACGCCTATCATTTCTGGCGGCATGAATGCATTGCGTCTACCGGGATTCTTTGAAAACCTCGGCCATGGCAATGTGGTCAACACGTCGGGCGGCGGTGCCTATGGCCACATGGACAGTCCAGCGGCGGGTGCTATTTCATTACGGCAGTCGTATGACTGCTGGAAATCGGGTGCGGACCCCATTCAGTTTGCAAAAGAGCACCGGGAGTTTGCCCGCGCATTTGAGTCGTTCCCGGGCGACGCCGACAAACTGTATCCAAGTTGGCGCGAAAAACTGGGTGTACCCCGTTAAGCCCACCAGAACCCGGCATCGCCATCATTGACATCCGCGTACGGCTTCAATCGTCTTCGTCTGCGGCAATGTCCGGAAATAGCACCTCGGTGTACCCGAACTTCGCGAAGTCCCGCATGCGCATGGGGTAGAGCTTGCCCATCAGGTGGTCGCATTCGTGCTGCACCACGCGGGCGTGGAAGCCGTCCACAGTGCGGTCAATCGGGTCGCCGTACTGGTCGTGCCCGGTATAGCGAATCTGCGCCCAGCGCGGCACTTCCCCCCGCAGGCCGGGCACGGACAGGCAGCCCTCCCAATCGCTTTCTTCGGCATCGCCAAGAGGCGTGATCACCGGATTGATCAGCACCGTGTGCGGCACCAGCGGACGATCCGGGTAACGTGGGTTGCGGGCGTTGGAGCCAAAAATAACCAGCTGCAAGTCCACCCCAATTTGCGGAGCGGCCAGGCCGGCCCCATTGGCGGCGAGCATGGTGTCGAGCATGTCGGAGACCAGCAGGTGCAGGCCGTCCGAATCAAATTCGGTGACCCTTTGTGCCACGCGCAGCAAGCGCGGGTCGCCCATTTTGAGAATTTCACATACTGCCATGGATCATCTCCATCAAGGTTGACTCGTCAATCACCGCCACACCCAGCTCCAGCGCACGGTCCAGCTTGCTGCCCGCCTCCGCCCCGGCCAGCACATAGCTGGTCTTCTTGCTGACCGAGCCGGACACCTTGCCGCCCGCGGCCTCAATCAGGTCTTTGGCAGCGTCGCGCCCCAGGGTCGGCAGGGTACCGGTGATGACAAATATCTTGCCCGCCAGCGGCTTGGGACCCGCCGATGTGGGTTCGTTCTCCGGCCAATGCACGCCGCAGGCGCGCAGTTGCTCCACCACCTCCCGGTTGTGCGGCTGGTCAAAAAACGTACGCAGACTCTTGGCCACGATGGGGCCGACATCGTTGACTTCGAGCAACGCCTCCTCCGAGGCATCCATGATGGCATCAAGCTGCCCAAAATGCTTTGCCAGCGCCTTGGCGGTGGATTCGCCGACATGGCGAATCCCCAGGCCAAACAAAAAGCGGGGCAAGGTGGTTTGCTTGGATTTTTCCAATGCCGTCACGATGTTTTGTGCCGACTTGTCGGCCATGCGGTCCAGGCTGGCCAAGGCCGTCAGCCCCAAGCGATACAGGTCCGGCAGGGTATGGATGGTGCCGGCATCAACCAGTTGCTCCACCAACTTGTCACCCAGGCCCTCCACCTCCACCGCGCGGCGCTGGGCAAAGTGCAGAATAGCCTGCTTGCGTTGGGCACCGCAAAACAGGCCACCAGTGCAGCGGTAGTCGGCCTCACCCTCTTCGCGCACTGCGGCCGAGCCACACACCGGGCAGATGCGGGGCATGGTGAACACTGGGCCGCGTTCGGACTCGGGCTGTTCCGGCTTGGGCACCACCCCCACCACCTCGGGAATCACATCCCCCGCCCGGCGCACGATCACGGTGTCGCCCACCCGCACATCCTTGCGGCGGGCTTCGTCTTCGTTGTGCAGGGTGGCGTTGGTGACCGTAACACCACCCACAAACACCGGGGCCAGCTTGGCCACCGGCGTGAGCTTGCCGGTGCGCCCCACCTGCACGTCTATGCCCAGCACGGTTGTGAGTTGTTCTTGCGCCGGGTACTTGTGCGCCACAGCCCAACGCGGCTCGCGCGACACAAAACCCAGGCGTTGCTGCAAGGCAATGCTGTTCACCTTGTAGACCACCCCGTCAATGTCGTAGGGCAACTGGTCGCGCAGAGCCCCAATACGCTGGTGATACGCTATCAATTCAGGAGCGCCTTGCGCTGTATCTACCTGCTCTGCAACAGGAAAACCCCATTTTTTCAACGTTTGCAACAGCTCCATGTGCGTGGTAAATCGCGCGTTACCCGGCCCGCCGTGGGCCACTTCACCCACGCCGTAGGCAAAAAAGCTCAAGGGGCGCTGCGCCGCAATGGCCGGGTCCAATTGGCGCACGGCTCCGGCGGCGGCATTGCGCGGATTAACAAACGTCTTTTCGCCCTTCTCGCCTTGGGCAATACGCGCACGCTGCCGCTCGTTCAATGTTTCAAAGTCATCGCGGCGCATGTAGACCTCGCCACGCACCTCCAGCACAGCCGGAGCGTCCGCGGGCAGGCGCAGCGGAATCTGTCCGATGGTGCGGATGTTTTGCGTCACGTCTTCACCGGTTTCGCCGTCGCCTCGGGTCGCGGCCTGCAACAACACACCCTCCACGTAGCGCAGATTGATGGCCAGGCCGTCGAACTTGAGCTCGGCGACATATTCAACCGCCGGGTCTGTGTCGGTCAGCTCCAGCTCGCGCCGCACCCGGGAATCGAAGGCCTGCGCGCCGGAAGACTCGGTGTCGGTCTCGGTACGGATGCTGAGCATGGGCACGGCATGGCGCACTGAGGCAAACTGGTCCAGCGGCTTGCCACCGACCCGCTGTGTCGGTGAGTCGGGTGTTGCCCATTCAGGGTGCGCGGCTTCCAGCGCCTGCAACTCCTGGAACAGACGGTCGTATTCAGCGTCGGGAATAAGCGGGGTATCCAGCACGTAGTACTGGTGAGCATGCTGGTGCAGCTGTGCACGCAAGGCCTGCATACGCAACTGGTCGGGGTGCTCTTGTGGCTCTGCAAACATATCCAAAGTCACCATCACGGCACTTGCGGGCTGAACCTGGGCGAACTCAAGAAAAGAGCCGGCGTGCCAACGGTGAGCCGGCAGCCAGGTCACGCTGCTCCAGCGTGTCGTACAAAATCTGCAACTCGGAGCCAATCACATCCATGGTCTGAGCGGTCAGCGGCTGGCCGTTGTCGTCCGTCACCATGCCGTCCATGGTCTCGGCCAGGGCCTGGGCCACCTCACGCATGCGCTCAAAGGCATGTTCGGAGCGATCCACCTGAGCCACATCCAGATGCAAAGTCAGGTCGCGAATGGCCGATTGCGCCGGGTCTTCCGACAAGGCAGCCTGAGAGTCAAAAGCCAACACCAGCACGGGTGGCAGGCCTTCTACACTGGCGGGTAGCACCATGCGCCCGGGTATCACCCCAGCCACAAAGCCCAAGCGTGCGACATTTTGTTGCACATAACCGGGGCTCCATGATGCATTACGGGCACGGATGGTGAAGCCCAGTTGCGCGTCGTGTTCGCTGGCAAACTGGTCAAGCTCGCGGGCTCGAGCGACTTCATCGCTCATCTCCGGGAACTCTGGCGTGGCATTGACTGCGTCTGCAAACGCCTGCGTTTTGACCACAAACTCCGAGTATTCAATTTCGTTAAGCGCGCCGGTGCGGTTGGCCAACTGCACCCCTGCCTGAAAACCGCCGTAGCGTTGTCCCGCTGCCGGGTTTTCCCACACCTGCGTTGTCAAGTTGTAGCCCTCAATGGCAAACGGTTTGCTGCCCGCGCGGCGCGTAGCAGGCATGGCAACCAGCGCCGCATCTCCAGACACCGCCCCACCCGGGCCATCCAGTGCAATCGTGGCGATAACATCAATCAACGAGTCCATCACTGGGCGGCGCGCCACCGGTGGCAATGGAAAGTGGTTGACATCAAATCCGGAATCGAGCAGCGCAGGCTCGCGCCCCTCCTGCGGCTGTGTGTCCGAGTGGGCTTCTGGCAGCGCCTGCCGGGGCGCGTTACGCCGCGAAGTCCACGCGCCGTGGGCCACGACACCCGCCAGTAAAACACCGCCGGCAATAGCCAGCCCAAGTTGTAAATTGCTCATGATGTATTAAACCAATTCAGCCAGTTTGACAGCCGATTCCATGTCCACAGCCACAATGCGCGACACGCCTTGTTCCTGCATGGTGACACCAATCAGTTGCTCGGCCATTTCCATGGCGATTTTGTTGTGGCTGATAAATAAAAATTGCGTTTCTTTGCTCATGCTGGACACCAGCTTGGCATAACGCTCGGTGTTGGCATCATCCAGTGGCGCATCCACCTCGTCCAACAAACAAAAAGGGGCCGGGTTCAGCTGGAAAATCGCGAACACCAGCGCAATCGCGGTCAGGGCTTTTTCGCCACCCGACAGCAAATGAATCGTCTGATTCTTCTTCCCCGGGGGCTGCGCAATCACCTGCACACCGGAGTCCAAAATCTCGTCCCCGGTGATTACCAGACGGGCGTTGCCGCCCCCAAACAGTTCGGGGAACATCTTGCCAAAATGCTCGTTGACCTTGTTGAAGGTGCCTGACAGCATTTCACGGGTTTCGGCGTCAATCTTGCGGATCGCGTCTTCCAGCGTGTTCATGGCCTGGGTCAAATCGATATTTTGCGCATCCAAGAACTGCTTACGCTCGCGCGCCGCGTCCAGCTCGTCCAGCGCGGCAAGGTTGACGGCGCCTAAAGCGGCAATGTCGCGGTGAATGCGGTCAATCTCGCTTTGCATACCAGACAGGCGCACATTGCCGTCTTTGATGCTTTGCTCAATAGCCACCAGATCGGCCTGGGCGTCCAGCAACTGCGCTTCATATTGCTCAAACCCGAGGCGTGCGGCCTGCTCCTTGAGCTGGAATTCGGTGATGCGCTGGCGTAGCGGGTCGAGCTCGCGTTCCAGTTGCATGCGTCGCTCGTCACTGGAGCGCAGCTTGGCGGTGAGGTCGTCGTACTCGCTGCGTTTAGCGCCCAGCGCTTGCTCGCGCTCCAGCTTGAGCGCCAGTGCATTTTGCAGACCGGCTTGCGCGGCGGCGTCGGTCAAACGGGTCAACTCGTCTTGGGCGCGCTGCTCTTCGCCAAGAATAGATTGGGTTTGCTGCGTGGCGGTGTCAATGGCGCGTGCCAGTTCGGCGTTGCGCGCCTGCAGGCTGCGCTGGGCAAACGTGGCTTCTTGCGCCTGACGCTCCAGACTGCGCTGCTGTTCACGGCACTGGGCCAGGGTGCGCTGGCCTTCAATCACCCGCTCGTCCAGTTGCGCGTGGCGCTCCTGGCTGTCGGCGAGTTGCATGTCAAGCTCTTCAAAGCGGGCTTCGCAGGTGACGCGGCGCTCCTGCAGGTCATCCAACTGAGCGTCTACCTCGGACATATCCGATTCGATTTGTGCGCTGCGGGCTCGGGTTTGCTCGGCCAGTTGCGACAAACGCAAGGTTTCCACCTGCAGCCCATGACTGCGGGTTTGCGCCTCCGCGGCCTCGCGGCGCACCATCACCAGCCGCTGCGCGCTTTCCGCATACGCGGCTTCCGAACGCACCAGAGCGGTACGGGTTTCGTCCGCAATCAGCACTTGCGCCCGCAACTGCTTTTCCAGATTTTCAATTTCCTGGGCACGCGCCAACAGGCCTGCCTGCTCTGAGTCCTGCGCATAAAAGCTGGCGCTGAAGGCGGTGACCACATGGCCCGACTTCACATAAATGCTTTCGCCGCTTTGCAGCTTGTCGCGCTGGGCCAGCGCGTCTTCAAAGCTGGCCGCGGTGTAACAGCCTTGCAACCAATCTGTCAGTACCGCCTTTTGGCCCGCGTCGTTGATGCGCAGCAGGTCGGACAGGCGGGGCAAGGTGGCAGCACGCTCAGGCACCGAGGCCAAGGGCGGGCTGAAAAACGCCAGCTTGGCCGGTGGTGCGTCGCTGGCAAAGCCACGCACCATCTCCAGCCTTGACACTTCCAACGCGCCCAGGCGCTCACGCAAGGCGCCTTCCAGCGCATTTTCCCAACCTTGCTCAATGTGGATGCGGCTCCAAAGCCCTTGCAATCCATCCAACCCGTGCTTGGCCAGCCAAGGCTGTAACTTGCCGTCGGTTTTGACTTTGTCTTGCAGCGCCTTGAGCGCCTCCATGCGCGCCGACAACTCGGCCTGACGCGAAGACTCGGTGTTCACGGCCTGTTGCTGGGTACGCCGCGCCTCGTCCAGCAAGGGAACTGCATCCTGCAACTCGTGCAAGCGGGCTTCGGCAATTTGGGTGGCTTCCTGCGACTCTTCCAATTGTTGCTGAAGGCTGTGCAGGCGGGTCTCATCTGGTGCAGTCAATGCATTGCGGTCCGTCCCCAAACGCTCACGCCGGGTATTCAACTGTCGCGCCTGTTCCTCAATACTGCGCTGGTCTGCGGCCAGCACCTGGATCTGTTGCTGCACCTGCATCACGCTGCCACGCTGATCGTTGGCGGCGTTCTGCGCACGGCTCAATGCGTCTTCCAGATCGGGTAGTTGCTGGGCTTGCTCTTCGACTTGGGCAGCCAGCAGTTCGGTTTGCTCGTCCCCCAGCATGGCCAGTTCGGCCAAGCGTTCGATCTCGGTTAAGGCATCGTCCTTGCGAGTGGCCCATTGGCCGATTTGTTCTTTTAGAGTCACTAAACGCTGTTCAACGCGCTGACGCCCTTCCACCACGAAGCGGATTTCGGCTTCCAGGCGGCCGACGTCGGTACTGGCCTCGTACAGCAGGCCCTGCGCTTGATTGACTTGGTCGCCTGCTGCATAGTGGGCTTGGCGCACTGTTTCCAAATCCGCTTCAATGCTGCGCAGATCGGCCATTCGACTCTCCAGTGCATTGACGGCGCCTTGTGCATCGGCCTTTACCCGGGACTGGTCGCCCATGGCCTCGGCACGCTTCAAAAACCACTGCTGGTGCTGCTTCAAGGTGACATCGGCTTGCAGCGCGTTGTACTTTTTGGCGACCTCAGCCTGCTTTTCCAGCTTTTCGAGGTTGGCATTCAGTTCGCGAAGGATGTCGTCGACCCGTGTCAAATTTTCACGGGTGTCGCTCAGGCGGTTTTCAGTCTCACGACGACGCTCTTTGTACTTGGAGACACCGGCGGCCTCTTCCAGAAACAGGCGCAACTCTTCGGGCTTCGACTCGATGATGCGGCTGATGGTGCCTTGACCAATGATGGCGTAGGCGCGCGGGCCCAGCCCAGTGCCTAAAAAAACGTCTTGCACGTCGCGCCGTCGCACCGGCTGGTTATTCAGAAAGTAGCTGGAGGTGCCGTCACGGGTCAGTACCCGTTTAACCGCAATTTCGCCAAACTGGCCCCACTGGCCACCGGCGCGGTGATCCGAATTGTCAAATACGAGTTCAACACTGGAGCGGCTGGCTGGTTTGCGGGTAGTGGTTCCGTTAAAAATAACATCCTGCATCGATTCGCCGCGCAATTCGCTTGCGCGGCTCTCGCCCAGCACCCACCGCACGGCGTCCATGATGTTGGATTTACCACAACCATTGGGCCCAACCACACCAATTAACTGCCCCGGCAACAGGAAGTTGGTGGGCTCGGCAAAGGATTTAAACCCGGATAACTTGATCGAATTGAGGCGCACAGAAGGAAGTGGCTTTGACTAAGCGGTTGATTTCATTGATTTTTCTTCGGGATTGAGATCGATTCCGAAGCTGCAATGATACCGTGCGCCACCCCTTGAAGCCCAATGGCATAACCAGCGCCATGCGCTCCAGTCCCGCTAACGAAGCGCTTGCTCTATTTTGGCAGCCAAAGCATTGAGACCGGGTGGCTTGACAAGGTAACCCGATACGCCCAAAGGCATGGCCTCTCCCACCGTGGACATACTGGAGTCCGCACTTAGAAAAATGACTTTGGTGTTGCTGATTTGGTTATTGGACAGCGAGCGGAGTTGGCGCACAAACTCTATTCCACCAACCGGCTGCATATGAACGTCGGTCAAGATCAAATCAGGTTTGAGCTTGATCACTTCCCGCAAGGCAGTCGCTCCATCCTCGAACGCGTACAGATCGAGAATCCCCAAGCGCCGCAGGCTGTTCAAAATAAACGTCCGCATGATGCTTTCATCATCAACCACAACGATGCGCGCTGCTTTGATATCCATTTCAGAATTCCATTTCGAAACGATTAGAAAAGACTGTCGTCATTCTATGGCGACTAGAAACACTAGTGTTAACAACCTAAAGGCGTCCGACATTAGCCCAAGTATTGGTCTATCTCAGCTTGTAACTGCTGAAGCTTAGGCACCAAATATGAATAAGCAGCACTGACTTCTTCAGCGTCCTGAGTCTTGCTCAGCATCTCGACTTGCGCGACATGGTCGCACAATGCGTCAACACAAAATATCGGGATAAAGCCCTTCAGTGAATGAAGCAGCCGATTGGCAGCCTTCACGTCATGCGCCTGCAACAACTTGGATATCTGGGGCACATCACGATCCAGACTGTCTTGCAGCATGTCCAGCATTTCATGCAAGGCCGACACATCGCCAATTTGCCCCAAAGCCCGTTCAATATCCAAATAATCGGTATCTTGGGTGCCGGTGGATGTTGCCGTCATCAAATGCTCCTGTGAATTGCGCGAATAGTGAAAATGCTTTAAGACCGCTTGCCCAGAGTCTAACGGCCCGTCTGGGATAATCAACACCTATGAACCCGAATTTGTCACGTTTGCAGGCCTATCCGTTTGAACGCCTGCGCCAGTTGTTTGCCTCCGTCACCCCCAACCCCGCATACCGCCCCATCAGCCTGGGCATTGGGGAGCCCCGCCACCCAACGCCCCTGCTGATTAAGCAAGCCTATTGCGAAGCGATCATGGCGGAGCAAGGCGGGCTGGCGGTGTACCCGGCCACGGCAGGTGAGTTAAGTTTGCGCGCCTCCATTGCCCAATGGCTGGAGCGCCGCTACGGCCTGGCGCTGGACATTGCCACCCAAATCCTGCCGGTCAATGGCTCCCGCGAGGCGCTGTTCGCCTTCGCGCAGACAGTGGTGAACCCGGCGTTGCACGGCGCGGATGCTCCCTCTGCACTGGTGGTGTGTCCCAACCCGTTCTACCAAATCTACGAAGGTGCAGCCCTGCTGTGCGGCGCCGAACCCTACTTTGTGGCCTCCGACCCACAGCGCAACTTCGCCCAAGACTGGGACAGCGTGCCGTCCGAGGTCTGGGCCCGCACGCAACTGCTATTTGTCTGTTCACCCGGCAACCCGGCGGGTGCGGTAATGCCGCTGGACGAATGGAAAAAGCTGTTCGATTTGAGCGATCGGTATGGCTTTGTTATTGCCTCCGATGAGTGTTACAGCGAAATTTACTTCCGCGACGAACCACCGTTGGGTGGGTTGGAAGCGGCAGCGCGCCTAGGGCGCATCGACTTCAAAAACCTAGTGATCTTTACCAGTTTGTCCAAACGCAGCAACGTGCCGGGCATGCGCAGCGGCTTTTGCGCCGGCGATGCCGCGCTGGTCAAGCAGTTCCTGCTCTACCGAACCTACCACGGCAGCGCCATGAGCCCGGTAGTGCAAGCCGCCAGCCGTGCCGCTTGGGACGACGAGCAGCATGTCATCGACAACCGAGCGCAATACCGAGCCAAGTTTGCTCAGGTAACGCCCATCTTGGAGATGGTTTTGGATGTGGCTCTGCCCGACGCGGGTTTTTATTTGTGGGCCAACGTTGACGGCAGTGACACCGATTTCGCCCGCGACTTGCTGGCTCTTTACAATGTGACAGTGTTGCCTGGCAGCTACCTCGCCCGCGAGGCCCATGGCCACAACCCCGGCGCCAACCGTATCCGCATGGCCTTGGTCGCCGACACCGCCGAGTGTGTGGAAGCCGCCCAGCGCATCTCCCAGTTTGTGCAATCCCGAGTTTAAAAACCAGAGAAAAACATCATGAGCCAACAACTCCAACAAATCATCGACGCTGCGTGGGAAGACCGCGCCAATATTTCCGTCAAATCCGCGCCGAAAGAAGTGGCCGATGCGGTTGAACATGTCATCGCCCAACTCAACTCGGGTGCGTTGCGCGTTGCCACCCGCGAATCTGTGGGCCAATGGACCACACACCAGTGGATCAAGAAGGCCGTGTTGCTCAGCTTCCGCCTGAAAGACAACGAAGTCATCAAGGCCGGCGATCTGGGTTTTTATGACAAGGTTCCGACCAAGTTTGCAGGCATGGACGAAGAAGCCATGAAGGCCACCGGCGTGCGCGTGGTTCCACCGGCCGTCGCACGTCGCGGCAGCTTTTTGGCCAAGGGCGTCATCCTGATGCCCTCGTATGTGAACATCGGCGCCTATGTGGACGAAGGCACCATGGTCGACACCTGGGCCACCGTGGGCTCTTGCGCCCAAATCGGTAAACACGTGCATCTGAGCGGTGGCGTGGGCATTGGTGGTGTGCTGGAGCCCATGCAGGCGGGCCCAACCATCATCGAGGACAACTGTTTCATCGGTGCCCGCTCGGAAGTGGTGGAAGGCGTGATCGTCGAAGAAAACTCGGTGATCTCCATGGGCGTTTACCTCGGCCAAAGCACCCCCATTTACGACCGCGCCACCGACACGGTGACCTACGGCCGCATTCCATCCGGCTCGGTCGTGATCAGCGGTAGCCTGCCCAAGAACGACGGCAAATACAGCCTGTACGCTGCCATCATCGTCAAGCGCGTCGATGCACAGACCCGAGCCAAGACTTCGTTGAACGATTTGTTGCGCGATTGAGTTTTTCGACCCACCACAGAGGCTGACCTATGGCTACGACCAGCACACCCGGCACGATGGAGCGGATTCTTCGCTTGATGAGCGACAAGAAGGCGTCCGACGTGTATCTGTCAGCGCACTCCCCTGCCCTGATCAAGATCAACGGCCAGTGTGTGCCTATCAACGGCCAGTCTTTGCCTGCGGACGCCCCCAGAAATCTGCTGGCCGAGGTGCTCCCCCCCGAGCGCATTGCCGAGCTGGAAGCCGAGGGGGAGCTCAACATGGGGTTCCCTTTGGCTGGTGTGGGGCGTTTCCGGGTGAGCGCAATGCGCCAACGGGGCAGTCTGGCCGCTGTGATTCGCTACATCGCGGTGGATGTGCCACCCCTGTCCAGTCTCTCAGTGCCCATGGTGCTGTCGGAACTGATCATGGAAAAGCGCGGATTGATTCTGATGGTGGGCGCCACCGGTGCCGGCAAGAGCACCACGCTGGCCTCTATGCTGGACTACCGCAACGAGAACACCGCCGGCCACATTCTGACCATTGAAGACCCCATTGAATTTTTGTTTAAAAACAAGAAGTCGGTGGTTAACCAGCGCGAGGTCGGCACCGACACGGTGTCATTGCAAGTGGCCCTGAAAAACGCCCTGCGTCAAGCGCCCGATGTGATCATGATCGGTGAAATCCGCGACCGTGAAACGATGTCAGCCGCTCTCGCGTATGCACAGTCCGGCCACCTGTGCCTGGCAACTATGCACGCGAACAACAGCTACCAAGCTCTTAACCGAATTTTGAGCTTTTACCCGGTAGAAGTGCGCCAAACCATGCTGGGTGATCTGGCCGCGGCATTGAAGTCTGTCGTGTCACAGCGGCTATTGCGCACCACGACCGGCGCACGGACGCCCGCAGTGGAGATCCTGCTCAACACCAAGCTCATTTCGGAGTTCATTGAAAAAGGTGACTTTTCCAGTGTCAAAGAAGCAATGGAAAAGGCGATGGCCGAAGGCTCACAGTCTTTTGAGCACGACATTGCGCGTCTCATTTCAGACGGATTGGTCGACCGCAAGGAAGGACTGGCCTATGCCGACTCGCCCACCAACCTGATGTGGCGTCTGCAAAACGACTTTAGCAAGGCCAGCCAGCCCGTCGCCGCACAAGAGGAGGACGAAGGTGCCTCCTTTACCGAAATCACCCTGGATGTAAAGCATTGATGTCAAGCACCTTGCAACTTACCGAGCAACTGATTGCTCGCGCCTCCGTTACCCCTGTCGATGCTGGCTGTCAGGATTTGATCGCCAAAAGACTCGCCGTACTGGGTTTTGTCTGTGAAACGATCACCAGTGGCCCTTCCGACTTTTTGGTCACTAATTTATGGGCAAAACGGGCTGTAGACCCCGTAGATACTGCGCAAGCAGCTACTAATACAATAGCACAATCAATGCCAGTGAAAACAGTGGTGTTCGCAGGTCACACCGATGTGGTGCCCACCGGGCCCCTGACCGATTGGATCAGCGCCCCTTTCTCTCCCAGCCACCGTGATGGCAAGCTGTTTGGCCGGGGCGCCAGTGACATGAAGGCGTCGCTGGCCGCCTTTGTGGTGGCTATTGAGGAATTTATTGCAGCCAACCCACAGCCACAGATCAATATTGCCGTGCTGCTGACCAGTGACGAAGAAGGCCCGGCCAATGACGGTACCGTGGTGGTCTGCAATGCATTGAAAGCACGTGGCGAAACCATCGACTATTGCATCGTCGGCGAGCCAACCTCGGTCGAGCGAACGGGCGACATGATCAAAAACGGGCGCCGTGGCACCATGAGCGGAAAACTCAATGTCAAAGGCATACAGGGCCATATCGCCTATCCACACCTGGCCAAAAACCCGATCCATCTGTTGGCTCCGGTGCTGGCAGAACTGGTGGGCATAGAGTGGGACCAAGGCAACGCCTTTTTCCCGCCCACCACCTGGCAGGTCAGCAACATCCATGGTGGCACCGGCGCCAGCAATGTGATTCCCGGGTCGGTGGTGATTGACTTCAACTTTCGCTTCTCCACCGAGTCCACCCCGGAATCTCTGCAAAAGCGATTGACAAGCGTGCTTGAAAAACACGAGCTGGAATACGACATGGGCTGGACGGTGGGCGGACTGCCCTTTTTGACGACGCCCGGCCCCTTGGTCGATGCTGTGCGCGAGGCGATCCGCACCGAGACCGGGCTGCAAACCCAGCTCTCCACCACCGGGGGCACCAGCGACGCACGCTTCATTGCCCAAATCTGTCCGCAAGTGATTGAAATGGGACCGCCCAATGGGACGATTCACCAGGTCAACGAATACATCAAGGTGGCTGATATCGAGCCGCTGAAAAACATCTACCGCCGCGTTCTTGAAAACCTCGACCGCCTGCAGCAGCAGGCCCATACATGACATTGATTGAATTGATTGAGTCGGGAGCGCAACAGCTCACCGATGCCCAGGTGTCGTTTGGCCACGGCACCACCAACGCCTTTGACGAGGCGGCATGGCTGGTCTTGTGGAGCCTGGGCCTGCCGCTGGACACCGTCCTGGACGATGACAGCGATGATCAAAATTCACAGGCAAATAGGCCTGTAGCCCCCGTAGATGCTGCGCGGGCAGCTACACTTTTGGAAGCACGGATTACCTCCCGCAAACCTGCCGCCTACCTGACCCACGAGGCCTGGCTGCAAGGGGTTGCGTTTTATGTGGACGAGCGCGTGATCGTGCCCCGCTCCCTGATTGCCGAACTGTTGGTCTATGGCGGCCTGGACTACTGGCTGCGCGAGTCCACCCACAAGGTACTGGACCTGTGTACCGGCAATGGAAGCCTTGCCATCATTGCCGCCAGGGTCTACCCGGACGTCGCAGTCACTGCGGCCGATTTGTCAGCGGATGCACTGGCCGTAGCCCGCATCAACGTAGACAAGCATGGCCTGCAAGCACGAATTGCCCTGCTGGAATCGGACGGCCTGAATGCGCCGGAGTTGGCCGCCCGCGGGCCCTACGACTTGATTCTGTGCAACCCCCCTTATGTGAATGCGCAGAGCATGGCGGATCTCCCACCCGAGTATCATGCGGAGCCCGCCATGGCACTGGATGGCAACCGCGCAGGGGGAACGGATGGAATGGACTTTGTCCGCACCCTTTTGCGCGATGCCCCCAAACACATGACACCCGGCGCCGTTCTGGTGCTGGAAATCGGCAATGAATGCCACCACTTTGAAGCCGCATTTCCCCAGTTGGAAGTGGTCTGGCTGGAAACCAGCGCTGGTGAAGACCAGGTCTTGCTAATTACGCGCGAAGCGCTGCTTAAATGATTACTCTGAAAAATGTCACCTTGCGCCGCGGCGCCAAGGTTTTGCTGGACAACACGTCCGTCACCATCAACCCAGGTGAAAAAGTGGGGTTGGTGGGCCGCAACGGTGCAGGCAAGTCCTCGATGTTTGCGTTGCTCAACGGCACCTTGCATGAAGATGCAGGCGAGTACTACATTCCCACCCAATGGCGGATGGGGCAAGTCGCGCAGGACATGCCTGAAACCGAACAAGGGGCGACGGATTTTGTGGTCGAAGGCGACACCGCACTGCTGGTCGCCCAGCAGGAAGTCACCGCGTCTGAGGCCACCGAAGACTACGACCGCATGGCCCATGCATACATGGCCCTGCAAGACGCAGGAGCCCACGATGCGCCAGCCCGTGCCCAAGCCCTTATTTTGGGTCTGGGTTTTAAAACGACTGAGCTAAACAACCCGGTAAGACCCTGCATAACAACATTACTTAATCACTAGTACCTCAGCAGGAGTATCGCTTGGATTTTTTATGAGCTCAATTAATGTCGCACCCATAGGAATCCCTATTACAGAATTCTTAGGCGGAATTGGAGCCAAAAACCATCTTTCATAAAGTGTTTTAAGTTCGCCTGATTTCATCATAGACTTCACTTGGCGATCCACTCCAGCCTTAAAGATGGGATCATCCTTGCGCAGCATAATTGCAATTGCCTCGACACTTAAAGGGTCTCCA
>CAJASG010000640.1 GCA_903944555.1 uncultured beta proteobacterium | reverse complement strand
TCCGTGGCCACGAGCTACCTCAACTTGCTGGCCGACGACGAACTGCTGCGCGTGACCCGCGACACCCTGGCCTCCCGCAAGGAGTCGCGCAAGCTCACCCAGATCAAATTCGACAACGAAGCCGCGTCCCAGCTGGACCTTAGCCAAGCCCAATCACTGCTGGAGGGTGCCAACGTGGCACTGGCCCAACTGACGCGGCAGCGGGCCCAAGACGAAAACGCCCTGGTACTGCTGATCGGCCAAAACATCCCCGCAGATTTGCCGACTGGACTGGGCATGACGGCCCAGGGCTTGGTACCGGACCTGCCCGCCGGTGTGCCCTCGGAGCTGCTGACACGCCGCCCCGATGTGCGCCAGGCCGAGCAGTTGCTGCTGGCCAACAACGCCAACATTGGCGCGGCACGGGCGGCCTTCTTTCCGCGAATCACACTCACCGGCAGTGTGGGGGTGGCCAGCAGCGAATTGGATAAATTGTTCAGCAACGGCACATCGGCCTGGACGTTTGTGCCCCAGCTGCTGGCACCCATCTTTGACGCCGGGCGCAACAAGGCCAACCTGGAAGCCGCCAAAGTGGGCCGTGACATCGCCGTGGCGCTGTATGAAAAAGCCATTCAGTCGGGCTTTCGGGAGGTGTCGGACGCCTTGGCCGGGCGGGCCACGCTGGATGAGCAGTTGCGCGCCCAAAGCGCCCAACTCGCCGCAGAGACCACGCGCATGCAATTGACCGACCTGCGGTTTCGCAATGGCGTCGCCAACGCTTTCGACATTCTGGACGCACAGCGCTCGCTGTTTGCGGCACAGCAAGCGCTGGTGCAGGTGCAGCTGCAGCAGGTGCAAAACCGGGTCACCCTGTACAAGGTGTTGGGGGGTGGCTGGACAGACGCCGCCTCACCGACCCAGACACCGTAAACCGGCCGGGCAGCAATGCACTGGTTTGGCCGGTTGCTTCGGCAGTGCTTAAGCGTCGTTGGGCGACAAGGTGATGGGGGTGGCATCCACCCAGTCACCCTGCCTGCACAAAGCATGTACCAGGTCTGCAGTCAGTCGAGCCACCGCAGTGGCGGCGCCAGACAGCGGAATGTGCTTGGACGAACACAACGCCACCACACGATTCAACTCGGGCGACACCACTGGCATGGCGTGCAACACGCCCGCATCAATATCCGCTTGCAAGGGCATGACGGGCAGCAAGGTTTGACCCATGCCCGCCAACAAGGTGGTGCGCAAAATACTGATGGAACTGATGTCGGCCACCACATTGGGCGGGGCATAGCCCCGCTTGCGGGCCGCAGCCTCTATGGTGGGGCGCACGCCGTGCGGGTCGGCAGGCAGGATCAGGGGTAACGTCAAGGCCTTTTTCAGCGTGATGGAACGGGCCTTGCCGGTCGGCGTTCGGTTGGCCAAGCCAATGAGGCTGAGTCGCTCTGTTAGCAGGGGCTGGCAAAAAAAATCATCCAGGTGGCCATCGTCAAACAACACCGCCAGATTCAACAGCCCGGTGCGCAATTGGGCGGTGAGGTTGCCGGTGAGCTCTTCGGTCAGCTCCAACTCGATTTTTGGAAACTGCTGGCGCACCGCCCGCAACAGTGGCAGGGCCAGTGCGTTGGACACGCTGTGGGGAATACCAAAAACCACTTTCCCAGTGGGCTCGCCCATCACGCTGCGCACGCTGGAGCGGGCATCTTCAGTCTGCCGCAAAATCGAAATAGCGTGCGCCAGGAACACCCGCCCAGGCTCCGTCAGCTCCACACCCCGGCGGGTGCGCAGCAGCAGAGGCACCCCCAACTCATCTTCCAGCTGTGCCAGTTGGTGGCTAAGGGCCGATTGCGCCACAAACACCTTGCTGGCGGCCTTGGAGAAAGCCCCATGTTCGGCAATGGCCACAAAATAACGAAGCTGGCGCAATTCCATGGTGCAGGCCTCTGTGCAAAGCTTGCATCATAAGTCAGCCATCTGTTTTCAAGATGGCTACAGCGTAATTCAGTATTTGCCAGATGACATGCACCCCGGTGTAATACACAGGCCCCAAGCAGTTATCGCTTGCAGCCCACCGGCTTCAAGTTATGGCGCACCCTGCCCCAGATGCTGCCCCAGGCCCTTCTTACCGGAAGCGTGTTGAACGGATATGCAAGAGCGCCGCCAACCCATGTGGCGCTCTTGCGGATCACCAAAACGCCTGCGCTGCCTGACTGGCCGGCAACCAGGCACCCCCTGTCTTTTGGCGTGGGCAATCCGCTTAATACAAGGGGCCAGGGGTCACCGGCCCACCGCAGAGGCGGGCAGTCCAAAGCATTTGTCGAACGCCCAGGTGAACGCAATGGCGTAGACAAAAAAGACCAAAAGGATGCCGACTTCCGCCAGCAGAGCCTCCAGCAACGACGTTTGCAACCAGTAGGTCATGAGTGGCACCAACATCACCGCCAGACCACCCTCGAACCCGATACCGTGCGCTAAGCGGCGCCAAACGGAGCGGCCTTTGGTGGCCTGCTTCGCTTCCCACCGCTCGAACAAGGCGTTGAAAACATAGTTCCAAGCCAATGCAATGGAAGACATGATGGTGGCGAGCAGCAATGCCGAGCCCGCGGACGCGTCAAACGCGACGCCGAGGATTGGCCCTGTGAGGGCTATGGCTCCCACTTCATAAAGAACAGCTTGCAGGACACGGCGGGTGATTGGATGCATGGAACCGGGATATTGGGGGCTGAGAAACATGCAGGCTAACCGTTTTTGGAATGAAATGGGCATGGAAGCGGGTGAAGTCCAATCCATCCCCACGACTTGCAAGCCATTCATGGTGCCGATGATTTGTCCTGCGTTCATTCCTATATTACGATTCATGGCGGATCCTATATGGTGTTTGTGAAGACCGTGGTCTATCACGCCTTGGGCACTTTAATGCCGTATCCATCAGAGGATCCACCCCGATCACTCGGGATTTCCTTCCTGATCAACGGCTGTTTGATCTCAGTGCTCAAGCTCCGCTCCTTTTAAGGTGGGAGGCATCCATAGCATCTCCGGTTGCTACTGGCTGGAGCCTTGACGAGGTGGGACTTACACCCACAGGAAAGCGCCGCCTTTTCACGGCGCACGCCAACAGCGGTAGTAGCCAATTGCGGTATACCTCCTTCAAAACGGACGGTGGCTATGGCCTTTCCCCGGTACGCGGGCCGCCGCTATGGGAGTATTTCGATGCACAGGTGGAGGAAGTCGCCCAATTTGAGCCGGATGGGGACTTGGCCGCACAACCGGCACCCGACTATGTAATGGACCAGCGCGTCCAATGCTGAGGGAGCGAAGCAGTCGTTTACGGGCGCTGCGGGGTCGCCCTGCGCGCAACAGCCCAAAACCAGTAGGTGAGCAGCGGTGGCACTATGGGCGTTCGTGGCTAATCCAGACTGTTGCAATCAAGGGCATTTGGATGCCCCAGACTCGTGCCCTACTTGGCATCATGTGGTTGAATTTCCTATCCATCCAAACCCATGCTTGCTGCTAAGGTGGTTGGCTTGGCCACGCAATGGCAACAGCAGGCCCGCTGGCGCGGACTCTCACAACTGCAATAGTTGCTTCAGTTGCATTGAGGGCTCAAGCGCTAGGGTATTTACGTAGCCACATGGCTAAGTTAAGGTTTCATATTGGGGGGAGAATGGTTGAGATGCAATTCGCTCTCTTGGCAGCGCTCTCTAAGCAGGGCTTTGGGGTTAGAAATAAATGGAATCGAACGTGACAAGATTGGAAACCAGATGGGTTCTGTGGGTGATTTTGTGCTTGCTATTGGCAAGTGTGGAGGTCGCAGCACAAGGCTCCATGTTGCGCGTCAGCTGTGAAGGCGAAACTGCCGGGGCCGAGGTATCGGCCAACGGGCAGTTCAAGGGCGATTGTCCATTGGACATTCAGGTGCAGGCCGGTGCGCTTAAGTTGCGTGTGGTCAAAAAGATGGATGCCGCCCGTGTGCGTGTGTTTGAGCAAGAACTGCGCATCGGCGAGGGCGTTGTCAAGCGTGTGGATGTAGTGCTGGGTGCACCAGAGTTCACGCCCGAGGGACGCAAGCTGGAAGAAGAGCGCCTGCGGCGTGAACAGCTTGCTACCCAAGTGCGTGAGCAAGAGCTCCGCAAGGCTGAAGCCGAGGCTCTTGTGGTGCTTGATAAGTATGTGGATCAGCTGCTGCAGGCCAAACGCGCACGGAGTGCTGTGCAAACCCCAGAGTGTCCGGACTGTCCACCGCTGGTGTTGCCCCCCAGTGGGCGGGCCATCCGTGCGCTTTTGCCCAACTTCTCAGACCCGCAGATACAGGAATGGACAAGGTCCATTGAGCGTGACTTGGCGGCTTACTTAGACAACCCGCAAGAGAGTTTTCGTCTACCCACACAAGTGCAGCCCTGGCCTTGTGATAGCGCTCAGGCCAGCGTTCGCCGCCTTGTTGGCCTGGTCAATTTGGCCGATGAAACCCCGCAAAAACGCGAAGAGTACCGGGCAGCCATGAAGCCTTTGGGAGAAGGCGCAAGTAGCTATTACTTTCGCGATGTGCGCATGTGGCCGGTGCAGATGGCGTGCAAGGGCGACAAACTGGAGGGCCCTGTGGACGTATGGGTGTATTCGATGATGGTGTCAGACAACCCCCATTATCTTGCCCTGTACCCCAGCCTCAGGCGTCTGCGTTTTACTGCGGCCAACGGTGAACCTGTGGGGGCAATTTACCACGTGGCCAAGAGTGGTGGTGACGTTACCGAGTACAAAGATCCAGCCACAAAAAAAATGATGCAAGAAAACGGCGTAGGCGAGTTCGAGACCATTTCCTTTAGCTACAACTTTGCCCCTTCGGCAGGCAACGCGCGCAGTGTGTCGGTTTCCAATTCCACCTATGCCGACAGCAAGTACCAGGATGTCAGCAAGGAAGCGACCACCAGTGCCACTCTTTCGCTGGGTGGCAGCCGCACCGAGCATCTGCATTACCAGGGGCCGCAGTTGACCATGCGCATATTGAAGAAAGATGACAAACTTCACGGACCTATGGTGGTCTACTCTCAGACCATCAAGACAGGTCTTTTCGTGCCGGACTTCAAGACCCCAGAGACGGTGACCTGCTATCTCGATGGTGTTGTGATCCAAGCCAACCCGTGCAATGTTCAATAAGCGATGCAGTACCGTATGAAGAAAACTCTATCCTTGGCCCTGTTCCTTGGCATCGCAACGGTAGCTTCATCCACGTTGGCACAAACAGCGATGCTGCGCGTTGCTTGTGAGGAAGATGCGCGAGATGCGGACGTCTTTGTCAACGGTGAGTTCAAGGGGCAGTGCTCGGTGGACATTCCCGTTCCTGGCAGTTCACTGCAAGTACGCGTTGTTAAGGCAGTTGACGAGTTGAACGAGCGCATATTTGAGCAATCCATCCGGCTTGCACCGAACACGGTGAAGCGAGTTGATGTGGTCCTTGGCCCAAAGCAGCCCAACGAAAGAGCCCGCCAGCTCGCTGTTGAGCAAACGCGCCTGGCCGAGGTTGTGCGACAGCAGGCTGAAGCAGGCGACGTGATCGCCATGCTGGATTTGGCGCGTAGGTACGAGAACGGGCAGGGCTTACCCAAGACACCGGCGCTTGCACATGAGTGGGCCCGCAGGGCGACCAATAGCGGCCATCTTGAGGCGCAGTATCAATTGGCAAGGCAGTTTGAAAATGGAATCGGCGTCACTAAAAATCTGGAGCAAGCGTCGTCAATTTATCTGCGATGCGCAAATTTGAAGAATGCAAACTGTGTCGGGGCAGTCGCAGCTATTGAACAAAGAAACTTTCAAGAAGCCACCGCCAGAGCACAAAGATGTAGCGCCAGTTGCCAACAAATTCCTGAAATTAATCAATGCGTTCAAGATGCGAAGAATCTCCTTGGCGATACTATGGTCTGGAATATCGAACCCAGACAAAAATGTATCGATGCTGCCTACGAAAATTGCATGTCCCCTTGCAGCTTTGTAAGGGGTCGGGGGCGCATTGGTGTTGAGCTTCAATTCGTGAGTATGGCTTTGGCAGAATCTATAGGCTTGAGCAGAGCTTATGGGGCCTTGGTTCACGCAGTTGTGCCTAGCTCTCCTGCGGAAAAGGCGGGCGTGGAATCGGGTGATGTCATTATCAAATTTGATGGAAAGTTAGTTGAAACAAGAAAAGAGTTTGTGGATATGGTCGGCGCTGCATTGCCTAGCGCCAATAGGGCGGTGACTGTACTTCGTCGTGGCAAAGCGATAGAACTGAACGTCACAATCGGGCGTGGAGAATAAATTGGATACCCCGCAGAAAACAGCAAATAGAATTATTCTTGGCTCGCCTGGTTGGCGTGTCTGCCGCACATTCACGTTGTCCGCTGCGGCGGGTACTTTCTCCGAAATGGGTAAATAGCTTGCTCCGGCCACTGATCCTGATCGTGCTGAGTCTGCTGCTTTATGGCTTGGCCCTTGGTAGCAGTGCCCATGCCGCCTCCGCTGGCGGCAACGCGGGCACAGGGGGCATAACCGAATTGGCCTATGCCACCCAGCCCGACAGCAGTTTGTATGTCAGCGGCAAGTACCTAGGCAAGCCGGTCAACATGGTGCGCAGCGGCGCCCTCGGTGTGGGCAAGTGGGTGCTGTATGCCGGTGCCGTGAATGACCGGGTGCGCCTCACGTTTGACGACAAAAATGGCTTGCAAGAAATTCTGGCCATGGACAAGGGGCAGCGCATGACCCTTAACACGGTAGGGCAAGAGCGCATCGAGTATCGGCTGTATGCGCCGGACCGGAGCTTCATCATTGGCTCTGTGCTGTACCGCAAAGACGCCCGCTGGTTGCAGGGCATTATGCGCAGCGAGGTGTTTGCCGGGTATGCGGCCTTAACTGATGTGTCTGATGTGACCGCCACGCTGGGTGCGCACAGTGCCAGTGCGGCATCGGACGTGCTGGCCTGGATGCAAAACAAGTGGCGCAATGCCAGCTTCATTTCTACCGCCTATGCGCAAACGGGGGATGACTTGGTTAGAGGCTTCTTCAGCCCTTCCGCGCAGGATGCGCGCGGCTTTTTTGGTGCACCGCTAAATGAGATGTGGAAGGGCGCGCTGGTGGGCGCTAGTGCATTCACCGTGAAACTGGCTGGGCAAATGATTGCGGCGGGCGAGACCGCCACCGTAGGTAGCGCACTGGTGGCTGCGGCCCCGTTTCTGGTGGCGGTAGGCTCGGGTGTGGTAATAGGCCTGGCAGCAGAGAGGGCCTACAACTGGGTAGAAGCCAAGAATCTTGGCGGTAGCGCCTCAGCGCGCGATGCGTACAACAGGCTGGTGGCTGGCACGCGTTTTAGCAGGGAAGCGCCACCCAAGGTACCTAGCCAGGCGTCCGCCTCAGCGTCTACCCAGGTGGGTGCCGAATTGCAATGGCCGCAACTTACCCAAACACCCCCGCGCAGTGCACCGTCTGGCAGTTCGCCCATGAGTCTGATTGACATGGCGGACAAGCTCGATAAGCTGGACAGGCAGGACATGGGCACTGCGCTGGACGCGGCTGACCAATGTACCAACAGGCGTGACTTTAATTGCACCAATGCCCAGTTGGACAAGGCCGCCAAGTTTGCCAGCAGCGCGCAAGACAAACTGGCGCTAGATGCGTCGCGCCAGAAAATGGCCAATGAAAAATCGCGTATGGCTGATGAGGAGCGGCAGCGCGTAGCGCAAGAGCGCCAGCGCGCTGACGAGCAGCAGCGTGAACAACAGCGCGTTGCCCAAGCCCAACGCCAAGGCGGCTTTCAGTGGGGTAAGGCATTGGCCCTAACGGGTGGTGCACTCATTGGCGGCATAGACAAGCTCGGTGGGGAGCAGCAGCTCAATATGTTGACTGGCATTGCGCAGGATAGCCAGGCGGGACAAACTGGGATCTCAAACACGCAAGCAGGTATTGACAGTCTCCGACCCGCCCCCTCAGCCAGCCCCAGCTCACGTAATCAAGGCTCTTCCGGCGTATCTCCAGTGGCGAACCAAAGCGCCAGTAATGCTACCTGCCTTAAGGCGGGAGAGGTCGTGGTGAGCGATGCCAACGTGCCGCCGCATTGTGCAAAGGGCCGCCAGAATGCGTTCGGCTGGGGCAAAACGAAAGATGCAGCCTGCCGTGGCGCACAGAATGAAGTGCGCGACGGCTTCGGTGGTACAAACCCGTCAGGCTGTTACTGCAAGGCCAACAGCACGGTCAACACCGTGGTGCAACCCTTTGTATGTTGGATCATCTTCGACTGAGGGGAGTCGGGGTGAGCCTCTCCGCGGAGATCTAGAAGCGATCAGGCTTTGCGTGCGTTACTCTGATGCAAGCGGATGCATGGATATGCGCCCTTTCTGCGGGGAAATTACCGTCACAATGGATCGGCTAAAAACGGAGAGGCGTTTCAGCTACGCTGCGGTTGATTCAGAGAGTGCATTGAAAGAATGCAGCAATCGGGCAAAGCGCTGAATCTGAAACCCAATCTGTGCGTTGCTTGCTGATGGGGTCAGCCGGAGTCACCACCCAATAGCCTGACAGGGTTTGGTCTCCGAAGCAGCTGAGTTAATTCCTGCAGAGCGATGGGGCGGTGTTCAACATGCTGCTGCACATCCATTTGCGGGTGATTGTGCAAAGCCTATCCGCCAGTTGCCCCGAGTACTGACAATTAGGCTTCCTAGAAGCAGCTACTGGTGGGCGACTGGTTCAGCCGCACTGTTGACGGCCAGCTTGAAAAGTTGATTTTTACCGCTGAATGACCGGTCACGAGATTCGGGCGTCAAAAATGAAAGTCTGCTTCCGGCGAAATCGAACGGCAGCTTACGCCATTCGGTAGATTCCTTGGGATGCCGACCAATGTCCGCTGATGGCCTTCAGAAGTCACACACAGCCCAAACCCCAATGACCGTTCCCGCCCCCTATGCACAGTTCACAACTATGCACAGGTGCC
>CAJASG010000639.1 GCA_903944555.1 uncultured beta proteobacterium | reverse complement strand
GACAGCGTGACTTGCGTGACCTGGTGGGTGAAAACCTGGCCGGGTCTGTGCAAGCCCAATTTAGCGATGTTTTGCGCCATTGGGAGGCACGCTTTCACCGCATCACCCTGGAAGACCGCAATCTGCCAGCCATTGCTGAAAAGCGGGTTTTGCGCCCTATCAATGAGGCTGCGCGACAAACGCTTAACACGGCGTTTGAAGAAATTTTGCGGGTACGCAGAGAAGTGCTGGACACGCTGTTGACCACATCGGCCGACCGAGACATGTTCCAGAAGGTGTATCCGTTTTCGCCCGCATTGGTGCAAACATTGATTGCGGTTTCTGCCGCGTTGCAGCGTGAGCGCACGGCGCTGAAGCTAATGATGCAGTTGCTGGTAGACCGCCGCAGTGACCTGGAGCTAGGCCAGTTGATTCCGGTGGGTGACTTGTTTGACGCAATCAGCCAAGGCGATGAACCGTTTTCAGAGGGTATGCGACTGCATTTTGACAATGCAAAACGTCTGTACACCCAGCGCTTGCTGCCCATGTTGGAGGAGCAACACAATGTGACATGGGAAGCCATCACGCTTGGACAAGCTGACCCCACTGCGGCCAAAAACTTGCGTAACGATGCGCGGCTGCTAAAGACGCTGTTGCTGGCCGCATTGGTCCCGGAAGTGGAGTCGCTCAAAGGTTTGACAGGTTTACGGCTGGCCGCACTGAACCACGGAACGTTCAAGTCGCCCATACCGGGGCGTGAAGCCCAGGACGTGCTGCGCAAATGCAAAGATTGGTCTACGAAAATCGGTGAACTAAAGGTCACAGAAGACCAAAACCCGGTGGTTTCGATCCAGGTTACCGGTGTGGATATTGAGCCCATCTTGAGAGCTGCCGAGGCGAATGACAACGCCGGAAACCGGCGCAAAAAGATTCGCGAATGCCTGTTTGCAGAACTTGGCATTCCTGACGATGGTGCCTTGTTCACCACCTACGAATTCACCTGGCGCGGCACCCGGCGCGAGGTAGAGCTGCTCTATGAAAACGTGCGCGAAATGACCGATGACCGCTTGCGTGGTCGATCAGGCGCATGGACGGTAATCCTGGATTTTCCGTTTGATGAACCTAACCGAAGCCCTGCGGACGACATTGCTCGCCTGGATGCCTATCGGGGTGGCGACACCAAAACATTGATTTGGCTGCCCTCTTTCTTCAGCAACAAAGCACTGGCTGATTTGGGGCGGCAAGTGGTGTTGAGTCACATATTGTCGGGTGACCGTTTTGACAGCTACGCCGGACACCTGAGCCTTGTGGATCGGGTGCAAGCCAAAGCATTGGCCAAGAACCAACTGGATTCATTGCGCGGTAAATTGCGCAGCCAGTTGGAAGTTGCTTTTGGCATCAGCACAGAGCCGCGTGATGCTGTCACCAATGCATTGACATCAGACCAACAGTTTCAGTCTTTAGACCCAACACTGTCTCCACGGCCTCCGATAGGTGCCAGTTTTAAGGAGGCATTTGAGGGGCTGTTGGGGCAACTATTTGCGCACCAGTACCCTGCCCACCCGGAGTTTGATACAGACATCAAACCAGCGGTCATTCGCAAAATTTGGCCGGAAGTACAACGCGCGATTGAAGCAACAGACCGTCGTGGTTTGGTACAAGATTCTGCTACACGTCGATTGGTTCGGTCCGTAGTAAACCCCTGCCAATTGGGGCAAATGGGCGAAACACACTTGCT
>CAJASG010000638.1 GCA_903944555.1 uncultured beta proteobacterium | reverse complement strand
TGGGGTCCCCTCGTTTTCAGTGCAATAAGTGACGGTACGCAAAGCTAGCACTGGCGCGGGGGTGTTGTGGGTAGATCGTTGATTTCATTGGCTTTCCTGTTCACTTTCAAATCTGCGATTCGTGGCGTCAAACCGTGGTCGGTTTCATCCATTGGTGCCAGTTATCGGTGCATTTGGTCGCGACGGCAGGATTTGGTCAGCATAGCGGTCAACTGGGAAGCGAAACACACCCCGCAAGTTGATGCTCTCCAGTCTGGTGGGGGCAATTTTCCCAATCAATTCCGGTGGAATGACCTGGCGGCGGTTCGACCAGCGATCCAGGACCGCCTGCATTTGTGAGGTATTCCACGCCATCACGATGTTGGCCATCAGACTCAACGCATCGGCCACAGCCTGCATTTCATCGACACGTTTTGCCTGCGCCGGGCTGATCCGGCCGGTATAGATGGCACGCTTGAGGGCGTTAACAGCCTCACCCCGATTGAGCGCCCGGCGCAACTCGTTCCTGAAAACGTCCTTGACAAAGTAGTCAGCCAGAAAGGCCGTACGCAGCAACCGCCCCAACTGCACACCCGCCTCATAGATCGGATCGCCCTGGGCCGCAGAGCCGAACCGCGCCAGAGCTGCCACCGCACTGGAATGTCCGCTCATCACTGAGGCCGCCAAGTGCACCAGGCTGTCCCAATGCTTTTCAATCAGTGCAATGTCTACATTGGCCTCACACACAGCAGCGATTTCGGTGGGCACCTTGGTGCCGCGTGGCACGAACAGGTGGCGTTGCTTCAATTCCTTCAACCGCGGACACAGATCAAAGCCCAGCAATCTGGCCAGTGCCATGGCGAAATCGGTGTAGCCGTGGGTGTCCACCGCCAGTTGGCTAGTCTCCAGTTTTTCCTGGCGGATGACACCTTCAATGGCCACACCCGCCTGGCGCTCATTGAGCACAAAGGGTTGCGCATGGAAGATTCCCCATCGGTCTTTTACATGGGAGTAGATTCCAATGGAAGGTGTGTTACGCCGGGGATCTAGCCTGGCTTGCCACACCCGTTTGGTGGTCTCCATGCTCATCATGTCAGACGATGCCAAATCGGACCGACCCCAGGTGGTGGCGATCGGGTGTCGCTGCATGAATTCCAGCACAGCCTTGCAGGCCTGGCTCAGGCGCCGTTCGTCCCGCGCCCAGCGCATGGCTTGGCGGATGCTGGTGGCAGACAGTTGCGGAATCATGCGCGCGCATTCGACGGCGGTCAGACTGGTGCCGTGGGCCATGATGCCGGCATAGACCATCAGCAGCTCGTCGGTTGAGCGCGGCTCACGCCCGAGCATGATCCAGCTAAAGCGCACCTGGGCGTCAACGGCCAGAATCACTTCCGGCAATTGCACCTCCCCAATGCGGTGGTCCAAAGCCGCCCGCAGCTTGGTCACTTCCGGGTCTTCGTCCTCTGCGGGCAATGGCGACAAATGGAGTTCGTCATCCACGCGCAGTACGCCACTGCGTGCCGCCTCGGCCACAGCCGCGACGCCGGCGGTTACTCTGGCCAACAAAGGTTTCAGAAAAGTAGCCGCCTTGCTAGGCAAGGATAGACGGGCATAGTGCTTTTTGGATTCTGCCGTCCAGCGTTCGTCTGTGAAGAACAGGCGGGCGCGGCCCCTGAAACTCAGGCTGTGCTCGATCCAGACAGAGCCATTGCGTACCGCACGGCGAAGGGCAAACAGCGTTGCCACCTCCAAAGCCTGAAAAGCCCGCTCCCGATCCGGGTTGGATATTGCTGCCCGCCAAACCCTTCCAAGACTTGGCGCCACCACATCAACGGGCAACTTTCTGGAGCCTTTGAGATACAAACCTTGCAGCTTGGCAAGGTACTCGATGGCAGGATGCTCTCCGGTGGCTTGCCACGGCAGCTTTGCAATGGCGACCAACAACGACCGCACGGGGCGAATAGCATCTATCAGGCCCTCGCGCACCAATGATGCCCGACTCGGCGGTTTGCGTTTCTGCGTTGCAATGACCAGGGCATCCAGGCGTTCACGCAATTCTGCGTCTGGCACAGCACCTTTGGCACTCAAGGCCTCCAGTTCTGCCAACAACGTTTTGTACATTGCAGCCCAATTGACCGTGGCCGGTACTTCCGCTGCGGCCTGCCGCCACAGATCGGCAATCCGGCGCTGCACCATCAAGATCAATTGGTCGGTCGTGGTGAACAGGCAGTACCGAAGAAAGCAGGCGACTTCCACGGTGCGCGCTGGCTCCTTGATCTTGGCCCCGGCAGACGGCGGCCTGGAGACCAGTCGACGTGCGTAGCGGCGCAAGATGAGATCGGGGATGTCTGCCAGGTGCTTATGAACGTTCAGCGTGTAAAGCAGGTCGATGCGTTCCAGTACCTCGCTGATTTGGCGGGTTGAGTGTTTCGCCGGTGCTGCCCACAGCCAACTCTGCTGAGTTTGTCCATCTGGGCGCAGCTCTGAAACTGAGGCTCGCCAGCGATCAAGGGTTGCTGGATCAACGCTGGCGGCGATGGCGGTGCCTGTTTCAACTTCGAGTTGGGCAAGTGCCGCCGCAATTAATGTCCGAATTGCCCGCTCGTGCACGATCACCAGCTTGTTCTTGTACAGCCATTGACGCGCCCGCACGAGT
>CAJASG010000637.1 GCA_903944555.1 uncultured beta proteobacterium | reverse complement strand
TTGCCAGCAACCTGCATTTTTGGCGCCACGTGCAAACGGCCAAACGCAATGGGGCAAAGGTGATCTGCATTGACCCCCGGCGCTCGGAGACGGCCGACAAGTGCCACGAACACCTTGCGCTGCGACCGGGCACCGATGCGGCGCTAGCACTGGCACTCATGCATGAACTCATCCAGCATGACTGGCTGGACCATGACTATCTGCAGCAGCACACCCTGGGCTGGGATGCTCTGCGTTCACGCGCCCTGGAATGGACGCCTAAGCGGGCTGCCGCGGTGTGCGGCCTGTCGGTGGCGCAAATCACCTCACTCGCGCACGACTACGGCATGGCCTATGTGCGGGGAGAGGCGGCCGCCATCCGGATGAACTACGGATTACAACGGGTACATGGCGGCGGGAACGCGGTGCGCGCCATCGCCTGCCTGCCTGCACTGACGGGGGCGTGGCGACACCGGGCCGGTGGAGTTTTACTATCGAGTTCAGGGGCTTTTCCAGTGGATCGCGATGCCTTGGAGCGTCCAGACCTACTGGCGGGAAGAAAACCACGCACCATCAACATGGTGACCATTGGCGACGATTTGTTGCGCCCGGCAAGTGCCGACTTTGGCCCCGCGATCGAAGCCCTGATCGTCTACAACAGCAACCCGGTCGCAGTGGCACCGGAGTCCGGTAAAGTCGTGAAAGGCTTTGAGCGCACCGACTTGTTCACCGTCGTGTTGGAACATTTCCAAACCGACACGGCAGACTACGCCGATTACATCTTGCCCGCCACCACGCAGCTGGAGCACTGGGACGTGCATTCCAGCTACGGCCACACCGACGCGCTGTTGAACCGACCGGCCGTTACGCCCGTCGGCGAAGCAAAAACCAATACCCAAATCTTCCGGGAACTGGCGCAGCGCATGGGCTTTGACGATCCCTGCTTCAAGGAGGACGACCTCGCCCTGTGTCGCACCGCATATGGGCAGAAAGTGGATTTTGATGCCCTGCTTGCTGTTGGTTTTGCCACATTGCCGATGCCGGACGCACCCTTTGCGCACGGAGGGTTCCCGACCCCGTCTGGAAAATGTGAATTCTTCAGCGCGCGCCTGGCCGAACGGGGCTTGGATGGACTGCCCGACCATGTCCCCAACTACGAGCCCGGTGGTGTGGATAGCGCGTTCCCCTTGGCCATGATTTCGCCACCCGCACGTAACTTCCTGAACTCCACCTTTGTGAACGTCAAAAGCCTGCGCGATATAGAAGGGCAGCCGCTGCTGGAGATCCACGCCGACGACGCGGCGACAAGAGGTATTTTGGCGGGCGATGTAGTGCGTGTATTCAATAGCCGCGGGGACTACCGCTGTATTGCAGACATTAGCCCCAGAGCACGCGCAGGCGTAGTGCACGGTTTGGGAATCTGGTGGCGCAAACTGGGGCTGAACGGCACCAACGTGAACGAACTTACCCATCAAAAATTGACCGATCTCGGTCGCGGACCCACGTTTTATGACTGCGCCGTGCAGGTCGAGCGTCTGGCAAACCCTGCCCCGGAGTAGCCTGGATCTTGGCAAAGCCGCTCTTAACCATGCAACTCCTCAAAGAATTTGAGCGATTTAGGGCTCTAGGCCACGTCCACATTGCGCAACCAGCTATTATATTAATAGCAATTATCACCTTACTGCACGGCGCCGCCCACGCGACAGACTACGCCGGCCCCTTGTTTGACGCCCACCTGCACTACAACACGGAGGCCTGGAACGGTCAGTCCGGCCCTCACCCACCCAGCGACGTGCTGGCACGCATGCAGCGCAGTGGCGTGCGCGCCATTGTTGCCAACTCGCGCCCCAATGACGGTACGCAGTTGCTGGCCAGCAGCCCTTTGGTCCGCCAGGCTGGCGTGGCGGTGGTGCCTTTTATCCGCCTGTACCGCAACAGGGCGGACTACGACAGCTGGTTCAAAGATGAGTCCATCTTTGAAATGGTGAAGGAAGAGTTTGGCAAGGGCACCCCCGGCGGCGCCTACAAAGGCATTGGCGAATTCCACCTTTACGACAGCGCCAACGCCAATGGAGTGGTGGCCAAAAAACTGATGGTCTTTGCCGAAGAGAAAGGCTTGGTGGTACTGGCCCATGTAGACGATGTGGCGATAGACCTGCTTATGGCCAACACGCCCTCCAAAGGGCAGAAAACCAAACTGATCTGGGCCCACACCGGTATAGGTGGGGTGCCCGTGGCACGGGTTGATGCCTTGCTGGCGCAATACCCGCTACTGATGGGCGAGCTGTCCTACCGCCCCGGCCTGACCTGCGCCGCGACCCAGGACGGCGAGCGACTGTGCCCTGAGTGGCGCGCACTGCTGCTGAAATACCCCACGCGCTTTCTGATTGGCTCCGACACCTGGGTCAATCAGCGCTGGCTGTATTACGACGACACCATGCAGGGCTACCGCGCCTGGCTGAGCGAACTGCCTGCGGAGGTGGCGCGTAACATTGCCTGGAACAATGGTGTACGCCTATTTAATATCGCGGCATCTTCCACCACCAAGCAGTGATTCAACGACGCTGCCAAACATCTACCGCTGCTCCTGCCCCGCTCGCACCTTCACCAACCGCCAAACTCTGAGCGCCAGCAAGGCCAATGGAGCTGCATGGATGAAGAGGTCGAAGATATCTAAGGGACGGGTCAGCGCGCCTTGTGACAACATGCGCACTTTCTCCACCAGATGCGGCTCCGGCGTAATTGGCGCCACGCCCATCCATGCTGCGACCAAGATCAGTAAAGGTAAGGGAATTTGATCAATCCAACGCATAGAGCTCCTTCAATTTTCTAGCACCGAACTTCGCCGAACCAGCGCCCGCTATTCCCATGCAAACGGCCTCGTATGCGTCTCAATACTCAGCGCGGTCGCCCAAAATTGAGCACCCGCGTGGCAATCAGCGTTTCTG
>CAJASG010000636.1 GCA_903944555.1 uncultured beta proteobacterium | reverse complement strand
TCCTCAATGGCCATGCCCGCGCCCTGCGCCAAATACGGGCGCATGGGGTGCGCTGCATCGCCCAGCAGGGCAATACGTCCCTTGGCATGCTCGGCAGCATTGCGCATGGGCGGGCGGTCACACAGCGACCACAGGCGCCAGTCGGGAATGGCGTGGACCAGGTCCAGCAAGGGCCCACCCGCATTGGCCAATTTGACGCGCAATTCAGCTGCGTTGGCACTATGGTCCCAGCTTGTCAGGTCGCTGGGCGCATCGCCGTGGACGATGGCCACGACATTGAGCCAGTTACCACCACGCACCGGGTACTGCACGACATGGAAATCGGGGCCCATCCAGGCCGTCACCACCTGGCTTCGCAGCGCCGCAGGCAGGCTGCTTTGTGGCAGCATGGCGCGGTACGCGAGGTGCCCCGTGACGCGGGGGCCACCACCGCGCAGCACTTGGGCGCGGACCCGGCTCCACAGACCATCGGCACCCACAAGGACATCGGCCCGCAGCACACCTCCATTTGCTCCCGCCTTTGGGGCTACCTGCACCTGCACCATCTCGTCATCCTGGGTGACCCCGGTCACCTCGGCGCCCAGCATCAACTGGGCTGACCCTTGCTGGCACAGCGCGGTCAACAGCAGGCTGTGCAGATCCGCGCGGGCGATGCTGGCATAGGCAGCGCCATAGCGCTGCACCATGTCCTGCCCCAAGGGCAGCGTGCCGAGCAGTTCTGCGCTGCGGGCGTTGCGCACCTCCAAGCGCTGCGGAAATGCGGCCACCGCCTTGAGCTGAGCCCCCAGCCCCCAGCCCTCCAACACACGAACGACGTTGGGCCCCATCTGAATGCCAGCACCCACCTCGCTAAACACATTGCTCTGCTCCAGCAACTGCACTGGTAAGCCCGAACGCGCACAGGACAGTGCTGCGGCTAACCCACCAATGCCT
The DNA here is from genome assembly GCA_903944555.1 of uncultured beta proteobacterium. Classification (GTDB taxonomy): domain Bacteria; phylum Pseudomonadota; class Gammaproteobacteria; order Burkholderiales; family Burkholderiaceae_C; genus Allorhodoferax. The sequence goes on along the minus strand of CAJASG010000636.1, from coordinate 5,082 downwards.
CCACCCACAATCAGTATTTTTTTATCCATAGTCAGCATTGTCTGCGCAGCCGCAGGCCAGGGGTCTGTTCCTGATCAAACCAGTGGCAAAACGCGGCCACAAGATTTGCCGTCCCGGCGCAAATTTCTCGGAGACAATGGGCATTACAGAGGGTAAAGCATGTCCATGATCAGTACCGCAGCCGATTTCGAGTTGATGTTTGAGTCAGCCCCCATTTCATTGTGGCTGGAAGATTACAGCGCGCTGAAAGCGCTGTTTGACACGTGGCGCGCCCAAGGCGTGGTGGACTTGGAAGCCCACCTGCGGCACACCCCCGCACGGGTCCAGCAGTGTTCAGCGTGCCTGAAGGTGCTGAAGGTCAACCGCCAGACACTCCAGGTCTTTGCAGCCCATGACCAGCAGGAACTGGTGGCACGACTGCCCGAAGTCTTTCGGGACGATATGTTCGAACAGCTGATCGTGGAGTTGAAGTACCTGTGGAACGGCGTCCTGGACTACGCCAACCAAACCGTCAACTACGCGCTGAATGGACGCAGGATCGACGTGCTCATCCACGTGCGGGTGCTGCAGGGGCATGAGTCCAGCTGGGACCGGGTCATGGTCTCCCTGGAGGACATCACCGAGCGCACCGAAGCGCGCCACAAGCTCACCCAAAGCGAGCAATATGCCCGAGACCTGTTTGAATACTCGCCCGTTTCCTTGTGGGTGGAAGACTTCAGCCGGGTCAAGATTTTGATGGACGAAGCCCGTGCTGCGGGCATTGTGGATTTTCGGGTCTTCCTCAGCGTGCACCCCGAGTTTGTCAGCCGCTGCATTGAGCAAGTGCGCGTTGTCGATGTGAATCGCCACACCCTGGACATGTTTGCCGCGAAAAGCAAGGATGAGTTGCTGGCCAAGCTGGACATCGTGTTTCGTGACGAAATGCACGACTCGTTTGCCGAACAGCTGTGCGATCTGTGGAACGGTAAAACCGTGCAAATGCGCGAGGTGGTGAACTACTCCCTGAACGGCGAGCTGATCAACATGCACATGCAGTTCTCCATACTGGCCACGCATGAATCCAACTGGGATCTGGTGCTGATCTCGCTGGTGGACATCACCGCGCGAAAAAAGGCCGAGGCGTATCTGGAATACCTGGGCAAACATGACTCTTTGACGCGACTGCGCAACCGGGCTTTTTACGTCGACGAGCTCAACCGGATTTCACGCAAAGGCCCTTGGCCACTGAGCATTTTGGCCATGGACCTCAACGGTCTCAAGCGCATCAACGACGCAGAAGGGCATACCGCGGGTGACGCCTTGCTGCGCCGCACCGGCGAGGTCTTGTCCAGCGCCGCAGCGGGTCAGCCCTTTTGTGTGGCACGCATCGGCGGCGACGAGTTTGTCGCGCTACTGCCCGGCAGCGACGAACGGGTGGCCCAAGGCCTGAAGGAGCGCATCGAATCCATGATCGAGCTCAACAACCAGTTCTACCCCGGTCAAAAACTCAGTCTGGCCATTGGCATTGCGTCGTGCAACGCGGCCTCGCAGGTGGAGGCCACCATCCACGCCGCAGACCAGGCCATGTTTCTGGAAAAGACGCGCTTCTATGAAGCCTCCCAGCAGGAAAGACGCCGACTTGATAGCAGCCAGGACACATCGCAGCCATGAGCATGAACGCAACCCCCACAGCCCTTTCGAGCAGCGCGTTGCCGCCCGACGACCCGCAACGCACCTCGCTGCACAACGAGGTGCATGCCAGGCCCGCCGCCCGCGTGCGGCTACCCGCCCTAGTGGTCTTTGTAGCAGTGCTCAATACGGAGGTCACCCGCGCACAAGAATGTGAACACCTGCGCCGCCTGCCTGGCCAGCAGCAGCTCCCGCTGGACAGCCTGCACGGCAACTTCCTGCGCCTGCGCCTGGACGGCTACACCGTCAAATGGGAGCGGCACACCGAGTTCACGCGCTACTCCATCGTGCAAATGCTGCCCGACGCCGCGCTGCTAGGTGCCAACCAACCTGATTTGCATGCGCCCATGCTTGTGCCGCCCGAGTGGCTGCAGGGTATTCCCGGGCGCACCGTGGCCGCCATTCAGATGGCCTTGGTGCATGGAGACCTGGGCCAAGAGCGAGCCCTGATGGAGCAAGCGCAAACCTGGTTTGGCGACACCACCCTGGTCGCCTCTCAATTGGGCAACGGCCACTCGTGGGCCGTGACCGACTTTCGCATAGGGGCCGACGGCTTCGAGCGCATGCTGGTCATTGCGCCGCCGGGCACCACCGAAACGCGGGCTGGGCGCATCTCGCAGCGCCTGCTGGAGCTGGAAACCTACCGCCTGATGGCCCTGCGCGGCCTGCCCGTGGCCAAAGTACTGGGGCCGATGCTGACGGATGCGGAAGGCGCACTGGCCGACATCACCGCGCAGCTGGAAAACAAATCGGCCACGGATCAGGACTTGCTGGACACCCTGGTGTCGCTGGCGGCGCGGGTGGAGCGCGCCACGGCCGAGCACATTTACCGTTTTTCCGCCACCCGGGCCTACGACACGCTGGTGGGCCAACGCATCACCGAACTGCGCGAAAAAGCCATTCCGGGCACCCAGACGATCGGCGAGTTCATGCAACGGCGCCTCTCCCCCGCCATGGCCACCGTGGCGGCCACGGCGCAGCGGCTGACCTCGCTGTCGGAGCGGGTGTCGCGCACCAGCGCGCTGTTGCGTACCCGGGTGGACATTGCCACCGAGGTGCAAAACCAGCAGTTGCTGGAAAAGCTGACACGCGGCCAAGAGTTGCAGTTGCGCCTGCAAAGCACGGTGGAAGGGCTGTCGATTGCAGCCATCTCGTATTACGTGGTCAGCCTACTGCTGTACGGCGGCAAGGCGCTGAAAGCCGCCGGTATCCCGATTAACCCCGAAATAGCCGCTGGGGCGCTGGTGCCGGTCGTGCTGTGGGCCGTCTGGCACACCACGCGGCGCATCCATGCCAAGTTGCACGCCGAACATTAGTCAGAAATTTAAGCCAAATCAGCCTGCAGCCCCCGTGGAATATGCGCAAGCAGCTATCAAAAGTAGAGCAATAACCTTACTCCAACGCCTTGAGTTTTCGGTACAGCGAGCGCTGACTGATGCCCATTTGCGCGGCCAGCTCCGCCCGGCTGCCCTGGTGCCCTGCCACGAGTTGCTGTAACGCAGCCCGCTCCAGGGTTTTGAGCGTACCGGGGTTCAAGGCAAGGTCGGCCATGCTGCTGGCACGCGGTCCACCCAATGGTCGCCGCCCCGATGCCAAGGCCTGCTGCACATGCCCAACCTCCACCGTGTCGCCATCACACAGCAGCGCCGTGCGTTCCAGCAAGTTACGCAACTCACGCACGTTGCCAGGGTAACTTTGCGCTTGCAGCAAGTGCAGTGCGGGCCCGCTGATACTCAGCTTGCGCTGCGGCGCCACCCGCTCCAGCAGCGCAGTCGCCAGCAAGGCGATGTCGTCCTGGCGCTCACGCAGGGGTGGCAGGTGGATCGGGAAGGTGCTCAGCCGGTAGTACAGGTCTTCGCGGAAAGTTCCCTCGGTCACCATCCTGTCCAGGTCGCGGTGCGTGGCGCAGACCACGCGGATGTCGGCATGGCGCGGCTCGGTGCTGCCTACGCGGCGGTAGGTGCCGGTCTCCAACAGGCGCAGCAACTTGACCTGCATGGGCAGCGGAATGTCCCCCACCTCGTCCAGAAACAGCGTGCCGCCGCTGGCGGCCTCCACCAGCCCACCCCGGGCGGCATTGGCGCCAGTGAAGGCACCACGCTCGTGGCCAAACAGCTCGGACTCAAACAGGTTCTCCGGCAGGCTGGAGCAGTCCACCGCCACCAGTGCCCGGTGGGCGCGCGGGCTGGCAGCGTGCACCGCCTGGGCCACCAGCTCCTTACCGGTGCCCGATTCGCCCAGCAGCAGCACTGTCGCCTGGGAAGGTGCCACCCGGGCCACCAGCCCCAGCATTTGCTGAAACGCAGGCGCACGGCCAATCAAGCCTTGCCTGGACACTTGCCCTTGTGCCACCCGCAGTGGCTCCATTTTTTCAACAAAAAAAGCCTGTGCACCGGTGGCATCCAGCAGTGGCGCCAGTTCAATATTGACGTACTCCTCGCCCTTCGGCGTATGGTGCAGGTGCAGCACCCGTTCGCGCTGGCCGGACTCACGCGCCTTGACCAGCGGGCACGATTCGCCGGCCTGGTCACAGGGCACACTGAAATGGTGGGACACCTCGTAGCAGGTGCGCCCCACTACGCTACGCGCGGGGCTGAACTGTCGACGGTACGCCGCATTAGCCGCCAAAATGCGGTACTGCGTGTCAAACAGGATGTGGGGCTCGGGCAAGCCCTCCAGGAAGGACATGAGTTCGGGCAAAGGCTTCATAAGGCATTCATCTTTGGATGCAGACAGTTTACTGCCATATTTGGCATCACATGCCAAATATGGCAGATTTACCACCAGTGTAGCGGCAGCTCTCCCGTAGTCAACATGCGTAACCTGTTGAAATCAAAGGGATTTCCTATCAACAGGCGATGGCACGGTTCTTGATATGAATCAACCATGTACTTCCGCATCCTGCACGACGAGACCTCGGGTGAACTCACCTATTTGCTGGCCGACCCGGACGCCCGTGAGGCCGTTCTGATCGACCCACGCGGGCGGGATTTGCCGGTGCTGGCCGCCCTGCTGGCAGAGCGGGAGTTGCGCTTGCGCTGGGTGCTGCGCACCCACCACCACGACGACGGCAAACCCAACGAATCCAGTTTGCTGGCCCGCTTGGGCGCACCGCTGGTCCAGGGCGCGCCAGAGGGAACGGTCTTACCCTTTGGCAACGAACTGGTGCGGGTACTGGCGACACCCGGCCATACGACAACCTGTGTAAGCTTTGCCTGGCGCGATCGGCTGTTTTGCGGCGGGTTGCTGGCGGTGGACGCCTGCCCGCACCAGCGGCGCCCGCAGGCACCCGAGGCACTGTGGGACAGCGTGACCCAACGGGTCTTTACCCTGCCCGACGAAACCCTGCTATTTTCTGGGCACGAACGCCGCGCCCGTGCGGTCAGCACCGTGCTGGAGCAGCGGCGCTGGCAT
>CAJASG010000635.1 GCA_903944555.1 uncultured beta proteobacterium | reverse complement strand
GTTTCTGCAGAATCCTGGATCAGGTCAGCAATGTCGTCCATGGTGTTAATCAGCGAGTGGATCTGCTCACGGTCGATGGGGGTGATGAACGTGACGTGAATGGCCTTGTTCACATCGTGCGTCACCCGGTCTGCCGCTCGCTCGGCATTGTCTACATCCTGATTGTATTTTTGGCGCAGCGCATGATCGCTGTAATTGGCCACCAGTTTTGAGAACGCATGGGCGGCCTCTACGATGCGGTCCGCATGCTGGTTGAACATTTCAAAAAAGTTGCCTTCGCGCGGCAGCAATTTCCCAAAAAACATGACGGACTCCTCAGAGAAACAAGTCAAATATATGACAGTAACAAGACTGCGCGCAGTTTAACCGTCGGATCCAGCGTCCGCGCACTTCTGCATTCAAGCGCTTGGAAAAATAAAATACACGGCGCCCACCATGCCAAATGCCGCCCACAAATAGTCCAATTTAAAGGGTTCCTTGAGGTAGATCATTGCGAAGGGCACAAAGACAGCGAGCGTTATCACCTATTGCATGATCTTGAGTTGCCCCACCGTGAACCCGGCCTGTTGAAACCCAATACGGTTGGCAGGCACCTGCAGCCCATACTCAAACAGTGCAATCCCCCAACTCACAAGCGCCGCAACGCACCACGGTGCAGTCGCCAGATTTTTGAGGTGGCCGTACCAGGCAAAAGTCATGAAAACATTGCTACCAAACAGCAGCAACACGGTCTGAAGCGACAGAGGGATGGATTGAAATGCACTCATAGTGCGTCAATTATCTCGCGCACATTTTCGTGCGCCGACCAAAAAAAACGCCCCGTAACCTTCGTCATGGGGCGCTTGAAAGCGGCCACACCCAATGGGTGCTGAACCGCTTGGGATTAAACGGTCGCAGCAGCGTCGGTGTAATCCTGAACTTTATCGAAATTCAGGTATTGGTACACCTTGTCGCTGGCAGCGGTCAACACCACCATGTCGGCCATGTACTCTGCCTTCGTCGGAATGCGACCCAGCTTGGAGCAAATGGCTGCCAGTTCTGCACTACCCAAATACACATAGCTGTTTTTGCCCAAACGATTCGGGAAGTTACGGGTGGATGTGGAGAACACAGTCGCGCCCTCTTTCACCTGCGCCTGGTTGCCCATGCACAAGCTGCAACCCGGCATTTCCATGCGGGCACCGGCAGCGCCGAGCACGCCGTAATGGCCTTCTTCGCTCAACTGCTTGGCATCCATCTTGGTGGGTGGCGCCATCCACAGCTTGACAGGGATATCGCGCTTATTTTCCAACAGTTTGGAGGCCGCGCGGAAGTGACCGATGTTGGTCATGCACGAACCGATGAACACTTCATCAATCTTGGCACCGGCAACATCCGCCAATGTTTTCACATCATCGGGGTCGTTGGGGCAAGCCACGATGGGTTCCACGATGTCGGCCAGATCGATCTCGATGACGGCAGCGTATTCAGCATCCGCATCGCCTTTGAGCAATTGCGGGTTGGCCAACCAGGCTTCCATTGCGGCGATACGACGCTTGATGGTGCGCACATCGGAGTAACCCTCGGCAATCATCCACTTCAACATGGTGATGTTACTGTTGATGTACTCAATGATTGGCTCTTTGTTCAAATGCACGGTGCAACCACCAGCACTGCGCTCGGCGGAAGCGTCGCTCAACTCAAATGCCTGCTCGACCTTGAGGTCTGGCAAGCCTTCAATTTCAAGAATACGACCCGAGAAAATATTGACCTTGTTCTGCTTGGCCACGGTCAGGTGACCGGCCTTGATGGCGTACAAAGGGATCGCATTGACCAAGTCACGCAGGGTGATACCTGGCTGCAACTTGCCTTTAAAACGAACCAACACGCTCTCAGGCATATCCAAAGGCATCACGCCAGTGGCGGCACCGAAGGCGACCAGCCCGGAACCGGCGGGGAAGCTGATACCAATCGGGAAACGGGTATGGCTATCGCCGCCAGTACCAACGGTGACAGGCAACAGCATGCGGTTCAACCAGCTGTGGATGATGCCGTCACCGGGACGCAGGGGCACGCCGCCACGGGTGCTGATGAAGTCTGGCAACTCGTGGTGCATCTTCACATCCACTGGCTTGGGGTAAGCCGCTGTGTGGCAGAAGGATTGCATCACCAGGTCGGCGCTGAAGCCCAAGCAAGCCAAGTCTTTCAGCTCGTCGCGGGTCATGGGGCCGGTGGTGTCTTGTGAACCCACGCTGGTCATTTTTGGTTCACAGTAAGTACCGGGGCGAACGCCCTGACCTTCTGGCAAACCACAGGCACGGCCGACCATTTTTTGCGCCAGCGTGAAACCTTTTTTGGTGTCAGCTGGATTTTGCGGCAAGCGGAACAGCGTGCTCACGGGCAGGCCCAAAGCTTCACGTGCTTTGGCAGTCAGGCCACGGCCAATGATCAAGGGAATGCGTCCACCGGCACGCACTTCGTCAAATAACACTTCGCTTTTGACGGTGAATTCGGCAATCACTTTGCCGTCTTTCAGAGCTTTGCCATCGTAAGGACGCAGTTCAACCACATCACCCATGTTCATGGCGCTCACGTCCAACTCGATCGGCAAAGCGCCCGAATCTTCCATGGTGTTGTAAAAAATTGGGGCGATTTTGCTGCCCAGACACACGCCACCAAAACGCTTGTTTGGTACGAAAGGAATGTCTTCGCCAGTGAACCACAACACCGAATTGGTGGCGGACTTACGGGAAGAACCGGTACCCACCACGTCTCCAACATAGGCGACCAGATTGCCCTTGGCTTTCAGTTCGTCAAAAAACTTGACCGGGCCACGCTTGCCGTCTTCTTCCGGCACGATGCCAGGACGTGCGTTTTTGTGCATCGCCAGGGCGTGCATTGGAATGTCAGGACGGCTGAAGGCGTCTGGTGCGGGGGACAGGTCGTCGGTATTGATTTCGCCTTCAACCTTGAACACGGTCAAGGTGATGGACGCTGGCACTTCAGGACGCGAGGTAAACCACTCGGCATCGGCCCAGCTTTGCATCACAGCCTTGGCATGGGCGTTGCCCTTGTCTGCTTTTTCCTTGACGTCATGGAATTGGTCAAACATCAGCAGGGTCTTCTTGAGACCATTGGCAGCCACTTCCGCCACCGCGGCGTCGTCGAGCAAGTCCACCAATGGGCTGATGTTGTAGCCACCCAGCATGGTACCCAGCAACTCAGTCGCTTTTTCGCGGGAAATCAGGGCACATTTTTCGGTACCGTGCGCCACGGCAGCCAAGTAGCTGGCTTTGACCTTGGCGGCGTCATCCACACCGGCCGGCACGCGGTGCGTAATCAGGTCAACCAGCGTTGCTTCCTCGCCCTTGGGGGGTGATTTGAGCAACTCGATCAGCTCACCGGTCTGCTTGGCAGACAGGGGCAACGGGGGAATGCCGAGGGCGGCGCGTTCGGCAACGTGGGCACGGTAAGTTTGCAACATGGTTCACTCCTAAATAAACAATAAAAAACGGCTACGCGCTTATAAACATTGCGCAACCAGCTATCTAATTTGTAGCAGACGCCTTTTGTATCCGGTCGTTGCCCGCTGCTGGTGACGCAACCTCAACCACCAGGGGGTCCAGTAGACCGGGTTGGGGAGAGCGCTCCATCGCCTGAGCAACGCGCAACTGATCGGCATTCATGCAGTCATCCGCCAGACGCTTGCCCTGCTTTTGGTTCATCAACATCGATTTATTGGCCAACTGTAACCAGACGGCACCCGACTTCTCATCCTCAAGACGCACCGCCCCGGTGCTGGTCAGCACAGGTTCCATAAAGTGCTTTTCCCGCCCCAACTCCAGAATGAAACGTCCGGCAGATTGGGGATTGGGCACGATGGAGACATGCGCGGCAAGCTCGCAGGGAATTTTGCCCAGTGCAACTTTGTCCGCAACGGCCAGTTGAGCAGCAGACAGCGCCGTGTAAACCACCTCGACCAGGGGGACAACCACCACGCGGGAGGTTTTGGCAGCCGAAGGCTTGGTTTTGGTCGGACCCTTCGGCGCAGCGGTTACAGCGTGCGCCGACAGTGACAAAGACACTGCCATCAACACACCCCAGAACAAAGTTTTTAGCATGGTGACACTCCAAAAATTATTGCATTGCCGTTGAAAAATAGACCTGCATGGACTCGGGCAACACCCCACCCGTCTGGTGCGCGCGCTCAAGAACCTGCCAAAAATAGCGGTAGCTGGCACGGTCGTGCAAACTGCCCTGCACCGAAATAGGCGCCCATTCCTGTTCAATGGCTTGCCCAATGATGCGGGCCGCCAGATCAACCTCTTGCGAGGATGGAGAAAACGCCTGAAGAATGGGGCGAATCTGGCTGGGGTGAATACTCCACATGCGGGTATAGCCCAGTGCCGTGGCGGCGAAACGGGCGGCCTTCACCAGTGCGTCGGCATCGCGGAACTCCGTCACCACACAGTGGGCGGGTACTTTGCCGTGCGCATGGCAGGCACTGGATATTTCCGTCTTGGCACGCAACACCAAAGGATGGTGAAACTGGTCCAACGTCTGGTCATCAGTCGCCGCACGCACGCCCATCGCCGAAGAGGGAATCGCGCCACCATGGGCGGACACAAAATCCATCAAACCAAAACTCACCGACTGCACCCTGGGGTGCGCCGCAATATTAAATGCATGGTGCACGGCGGCCGGTGATTCGATCAGCACATGCAAAGGCAAGGGTGTGGGCCTCTGTCCCGGGCGCACTACAGCGTCCAGCGCAGCCACGGCCCGCTCCACATCGGCAACCGATTCCACTTTGGGAACCATGATGTAACTCAGGGACTGTGCGGCACCGCCGACCACAATATCGACATCCGCCTCGAACGCCGGATGGTCGACGGCATGGAGTCGAACCCCGATGCGGCGATGCACGGAATTTGCTATTAATTCAGGAGCTGCTTGCGCAGTATTGGCGAGGGCTGCGACCATGTTTGCCTGGTCTTTTTCGCCACCCACGGGGGCGCCATCTTCGCAGTCCAGCGTCACGTCAAACACGCAAGCGCCAAACTCTTCCATCATTTCCGCCTGCAGTTGCAGGCTTTTGACCATCCGCGCCTCAACGCCGCTGTAGTGGTCGCAGACAGGCAAAAAGCCTGCTGCGCCCTGAGCGCCGAGAAGAACTTCGCGCGGATGGCTCACTTCAATTACAGCAGGTGGGCAACACCAGCTTGCTCGTCTTGCAACTCTTTCAGGGTCTTGTTGATGCATTCCTGGCTGAACGCGTCCACTGGCAGATCTTGCACCACCTTGTATTCGCCGCCTTCGCAGGTCACAGCAAAGCCAAATACGGTGTCTTTGGGGATACCGTATTGACCGTCCGATGGAATACCCATGGTGACCCACTTGCCGTTGGTGCCCAGCGCCCAATCGTGCATGTGGTCAATCGCCGCGTTCGCTGCAGAAGCGGCCGACGACACACCGCGTGCCGCAATGATGGCCGCGCCGCGCTTGCCGACGGTAGGCAGGAACACGTTGGCGTTCCATTCGTGGTCGTTAATCATGTCCTTCACGCTGGCGCCGTTGATGGTGGCGAAGCGGTAATCGGCGTACATGGTTGGCGAGTGGTTGCCCCAAACGGTCATTTTTTCGATATCGGCCACAGCCTTGCCAGTCTTCTCAGCCAGCTGGCTCAACGCACGGTTGTGGTCCAGACGCAGCATGGCGGTGAAGTTCTTGCGTGGCAGATCGGGGGCGCTCTTCATGGCGATGTACGCATTGGTGTTGGCAGGGTTACCCACCACCAGCACTTTGACATTGCGGCTGGCGACGGCGTTCAGGGCCTTGCCTTGTGCCGTGAAAATTTCAGCATTGACGGCGAGCAACTCAGCGCGCTCCATGCCAGGACCACGAGGACGCGAACCGATCAACAGCGCGTAGTCCACATCCTTGAATGCGGTCATAGGGTCGCTGTGCGCCTCAATACCCACCAACAAGGGGAACGCGCAGTCCTGCAATTCCATGATCACGCCTTGCAGCGCTTGCTGGGGCTTCTCCATGGGCACCTCCAGCAATTGCAGAATCACTGGCTGGTCTTTACCCAGCATTTCGCCAGAGGCGATGCGAAACAGAATGGCGTATCCAATTTGGCCTGCTGCGCCTGTAACGGCTACGCGGACGGGTTTCTTGCTCATGGTAAAACTCCAGGAAGGTTATGAAAAAAACGGCGACCTAGGAGCCCAAGCAAAACGTTTGAGCTCCGCAGAATGTGGCGAAGTTTACCCTTGATTTTGCGGTTCAGTCAACTTGTCTTATGTCTTATATAAGATATGATTCAATTGAAATTCGAGACTGACTTCAAGCTGACTATTTAATCCAATTCGATGACCGAACTGCCCTCCTTTGCAAACGATAGCTTGCCAACCGCAAAGGCAGATACGGCTTTGGTGGCGCCGTCACCCCAGACGCCGGCGTTCAGCCCGCTGTACCAGCAAATTAAAGTATTAATATTGAAAAGCCTGCAGTCGGGCGAGTGGAAACCCAGCGCCAGCATCCCAAGCGAAGTAGAGTTGGCGGCCCGATTCAAGGTGAGCCAAGGTACGGTGCGCAAAGCCATTGATGAGCTTGCGGCAGAAAATCTCCTGGTACGCCGCCAAGGCAAGGGCACGTTTGTCGCAACGCACGCAGAGCAGCACATCCAATACCGATTTTTGAAGCTCTTTCCCGACAATGGCGACCCCGACAGTGAGGGCCCAGCCCAGCGCCAAATCATCGATTGCAAGCGTGCCCGCGCCAGTGCGGAGGTTGCACGCGCATTGGCAATTCGCACGGGTGATGCGGTATTCCAGGTTCAGCGGGTACTGTCGTTTGCCTCGGTCCCCACCATTTTGGAAGACGTGTGGTTGCCCGGCGGACCCTTCAAAGGACTGACAGCAGAGCGCCTTACCGATTACGATGGTCCGATGTACGGCCTGTTCGAAACCGAGTTTGGTGTCCGCATGGTGCGTGCGGAAGAAAAAATTCGTGCAGTTCTGCCTGATGCAGATCAATGTTTCTTATTAAAAGTATCGTCAAAAACACCCCTACTGAGCGTAGAGCGCATCGCCTACACTTATAACGATGAACCGATGGAAATGCGGCGCGGCTTGTATTTGACCGATACACACTACTATCGCAACGAGCTGAATTGAAAATGCGATCTTCTGAAAGTCCAATGTCAGATTGGTGCGGTGCAATAGAATTTCGCACTGCGGCAGTACTAATTACAAAGCAGTTACCAACAAGAAAGTCCCCTCATGACTGAGTCCCCCTCCTCTTCCGGCAACAAGCGACCTGAATTTCGCAATATCAATGCGTTTACAGATCTGCCCACCTACCGACTCCCCCCTGCAGGATGGGTTTCCATCTTGCATCGCGTCAGCGGCGCCATCATGTTCATCCTGCTGCCATTCATCATCTGGATGTTTGACACATCCATATCTTCGGAAATCTCTTTCGCCAGGTTCAGCAGCGCCTTCACTATGGGCATCGGATTTATCCCAGGCTGGTTCATGAAGCTGGTAGCGCTGGCACTGATCTGGGCTTATTTGCACCACTTTATCGCCGGCCTGCGCCATTTGTACATGGACATCAACCATGCCGTGAGCAAGGAATTCGGAAAATCTTCCGCACTGGTCACTTTAGGGCTGGGGTCACTATTGACCCTCGTTTTGGCTCTCAAGCTGTTCGGCGCGTATTAAAAGGAACTAAAAAATGGCAGTTAATTACGGCTCCAAGCGTATCGTTGTTGGCGCGCACTACGGATTGCGCGATTGGTTGGCCCAACGCGTCACGGCCGCCCTGATGGCACTGTTCACAGTGGTGTTGCTGGCACAAGTTATCTTCTCCAAGGGACCCATCGGCTACGACAAATGGTCCGGGATTTTCTCCGCACAGTGGATGAAGGCGCTGACATTTGTGGTCATCCTCGCCCTGCTCTACCACGTGTGGGTAGGCATGCGCGACATTTGGATGGACTACATCAAGCCCGTTTCCGTACGCCTTTCGCTGCAAGTTTTTACCATCGTTTGGCTCGTCGCCTGCGCTGGCTGGGCCATCCAGGTCCTGTGGCGCGTCTGACCTCACTTCATTACAGGCTGTAATTCATGTCTTACCCCGTATCAAAACGTAAATTCGACGTCGTCATCGTCGGCGCTGGTGGCTCTGGCATGCGTGCCTCGCTGCAACTGGCACGCGCTGGCCTCAATGTGGCGGTGCTTTCCAAGGTCTTCCCAACCCGCTCGCACACTGTCGCAGCACAAGGCGGTATTGGCGCCTCCTTGGGAAACATGAACGACGACAACTGGCACTACCATTTCTACGACACTGTCAAGGGTGGCGATTGGCTGGGTGACCAGGATGCCATCGAATACATGTGCCGCGAAGCCCCCAAGGTCGTTTATGACCTGGAGCACATGGGCATGCCGTTTGACCGCAACCCAGATGGCACTATTTACCAGCGTCCGTTTGGTGGTCACACTGCCAACTACGGCGAAAAAGCAGTAGAGCGCGCCTGCGCCGCAGCTGACCGTACTGGTCACGCCATGCTACACACGCTGTACCAGCAAAATGTCCAGGCCAAAACCAGTTTCTTCGTGGAATGGTTGGCCATGGATCTGATCCGTGACGCCGATGGCGATGTTGTCGGTGTTACTGCGATTGAGATGGAAACCGGCGACGTCCACATCCTAGAAGCCAAAACAACCCTGCTGGCAACCGGTGGTGCTGGTCGCATTTTTGCGGCCTCGACCAACGCGTTTATTAACACCGGTGACGGCTTGGGCATGGCCGCCCGCGCAGGCATTCCATTGCAAGACATGGAGTTCTGGCAATTTCACCCCACCGGTGTGGCCGGTGCGGGAGTCTTGCTGACCGAAGGTTGCCGCGGCGAAGGTGCCATTTTGCGCAACTGCAATGGCGAGCGTTTCATGGAACGCTACGCCCCTGCGTACAAAGACTTGGCCCCACGCGACTATGTGTCCCGTTGCATGGACCAGGAAATCAAGGAAGGGCGCGGCTGCGGCCCCAACAAGGACTACATCAATCTGGACATGACGCACTTGGGTGCCGACACGATTTTGAAGCGTCTGCCTTCGGTGTTTGAGATTGGCCACAACTTTGCCAACGTCGATATCACTAAGGAGCCGATTCCCGTCGTCCCCACCATTCACTACCAGATGGGTGGTATCCCCACAAACATCCATGGTCAAGTGGTGACGCAAAACGCAGAGAACAAGAGCGAAGTGGTCAATGGCCTGTACGCCGTTGGCGAATGCGCCTGTGTCAGCGTACACGGCGCGAATCGCCTGGGCACCAACTCCTTGCTGGACTTGCTGGTGTTTGGCCGTGCTGCGGGCAACCACATTGTGGAGTTCAACAGCAATACCAAGACCCACAAACCCCTGCCGGCCACGGCGGCTGACGCCACGCTGGCGCGACTGGAGCGACTGGACAACGCCACCAGTGGTGAATACGCACAGGATGTGGCCGATGCCATCCGCGCCACCATGCAACAACACGCTGGCGTGTTCCGCACCCAAGCCACGATGGACGAAGGTGTCGCCAAGATCGCAGCACTGCGCGAGCGGGTCAAGAACATTGGCCTGAAAGACAAATCCAAAGTATTCAATACAGCACGTATTGAGGCACTGGAAGTCGAGAACCTGATCGAAGCTGCGCAGGCCACTATCGTGTCGGCAGCGGCCCGCCACGAAAGCCGTGGTGCGCACACGGTCAACGACTATGGCGACACAGCAGAACACCCCAACGGTCGTAATGACACCGAGTGGCACAAGCACACCTTGTGGCACAAGGAAGGAAGTCGCTTGGCCTACAAATCCGTGCAAATGAAACCGCTGACTGTTGCGAGCGTTGAGCTCAAGACACGCAGCTTCTAAAAGAAAAGCGAGATTTCCCAATGGCAAAACGCACTTTCTCCATCTACCGCTACGATCCTGATAAGGATGCCAAGCCTTACATGCAGACCATTGAGGTCGAATTGGACGGCAGCGAACGCATGCTGCTCGACGCTTTGATGAAGCTCAAGGCCGTCGACCCTGCCATCTCCTTCCGTCGCTCATGCCGCGAAGGGGTGTGTGGCTCGGACGCCATGAACATCAACGGCAAAAATGGTTTGGCTTGCTTGACCAATATGCGCACGTTGACCGGCACCATCGTGTTGAAGCCACTTCCTGGCCTGCCCGTCATCCGCGATTTGATCGTTGACATGACCCAGTTCTTCAAACAGTACAACTCGATCAAGCCCTACTTGATCAACGACAACGTTCCGCCTGAAAAAGAGCGTCTGCAGAGCCCCGAAGAGCGCGAAGAGTTGAATGGCCTGTACGAGTGCATTTTGTGCGCCAGCTGCTCCACCAGCTGCCCCAGTTTTTGGTGGAATCCGGATAAATTTGTCGGCCCTGCCGGGTTGCTGCAAGCCTACCGATTCATTGCCGACAGCCGCGATGAAGCCACGGCTGAGCGCTTGGACAACCTGGAAGATCCCTACCGCCTTTTCCGCTGCCACACCATCATGAACTGTGTTGACGTTTGCCCCAAAGGATTGAATCCCACCAAGGCCATCGGCAAGATCAAGGAAATGATGGTTTTGCGTGCTGTTTAAAAATCAGCCGGTGTCAAACACGTGAACGACGAAATCATTGGAGAGCGGGGCTTAAGCAAACTCAAATGGCGCTGCCGCCGTGGACTGCTTGAAAACGACCTCTTCATTGAACGGTTTTTCCAGCGCTTCAGCGCATCCTTGACGATTCGTCAAGCTGATGCGTTGGGCGCGCTCATGGATCTGAGTGACAACGATCTATTGGATGTGAATCTGGCACGGAAGACGCTTGAACAGGTTGACGCCCAACTGGATCGTGACGATGTGCGAGAAGTTTTGAAAATGTTGAGAGAACCCCTCTGAAAGGCCACTGAAAATGAAATTAGCTGACAACAAAGCAACCCTGTCGTTCAGTAACGGCACCCCCAGCGTAGACCTGCCTGTATACCAAGGCAGTGTGGGTCCGGACGTCGTGGACATCCGCAAACTGTATGCACAGACTGGAATGTTTACCTACGATCCTGGCTTCCTGTCAACGGCATCATGCCAATCGGCTATTACCTACATTGATGGCGATAAGGGCGAACTCCTTTACCGCGGCTATCCCATTGAGCAGTTGGCAACCAACTGTGACTTCATGGAAACCTGCCACCTGTTGCTGTACGGCAACCTGCCCGACGTTGCTGGCAAGGCCGCTTTCGTCAAGCGTGTGAGCAACCACACCATGGTGAACGAGCAGATGCAATTTTTCCTGCGCGGTTTCCGCCGTGATGCACATCCCATGGCCATCATGACTGGCTTGGTGGGCGCCCTGTCTGCCTTCTACCACGACAGCACCGACATCAACAATCCCGAACACCGTGAGGTTTCTGCAATTCGTTTGATTGCAAAAATGCCGACACTGGTGGCAATGGCTTACAAGTACAGCGCAGGTCAGCCCTACATGTACCCCAAGAACAACCTGAGCTATGCCGGGAACTTCCTGCACATGATGTTTGCTACACCGTGTGAAGAATACGTGGTTAACCCCGTGATTGAACGCGCATTGGACCGCATCTTCGTGCTGCACGCAGACCACGAGCAAAACGCATCCACCTCCACTGTTCGCCTGTGCGGCAGCTCCGGCACCAACCCGTTTGCCGCCATTGCTGCCGGCGTTGCCTGCCTGTGGGGTCCCGCGCACGGTGGCGCCAATGAGGCATGCCTCAACATGCTGGAAGACATCCAGAAGATGGGTGGTATTTCCAAAGTTGGCCAGTTCATGGAGCAGGTCAAGGACAAGAACTCAGGCGTAAAGCTGATGGGCTTTGGTCACCGCGTTTACAAAAACTACGACCCACGTGCCAAACTCATGCAAGAAACTTGCAAAGAAGTGCTGGCAGCCCTTGGACTTGAAAACGACCCATTGTTCAAACTGGCAATGGCTCTGGAAAAGATCGCTCTGGAAGACGAATACTTCGTGTCGCGCAAGCTGTACCCGAACGTAGACTTCTACTCCGGCATCGTGCAACGCGCCATTGGCATCCCCGTCGGCTTGTTCACCGCCGTCTTCGCACTGGCACGTACTGTCGGTTGGATTGCCCAACTGAACGAAATGATTGGTGACCCTGAGTACAAAATTGGCCGTCCTCGCCAACTGTTCACCGGCTCTGAAAAACGTGAAGTGAAACCGATCGCACAGCGATAATTTGCCCCAAATCAACACGCCCGCCTGACGGCAACGTCGGCGGGCGTTTTGCTGTTCGTCGTTTGACGCGCGGGAAGCATAAAATCTAGGATTGCCAAGGAATTAATCGCATGGGACGCACAAGCATCGAAACACCCGGCCGTACTCTGTACGACAAGCTCTGGGACGACCACGTCATTCACACCGAAGACGATGGCACCGCCATTCTCTACATTGATCGCCATTTGGTTCATGAGGTGACCAGTCCGCAAGCCTTTGAGGGACTGCGTCAAGCAGGGCGTAAGGTTTGGCGTGTCAGCTCAATCGTGGCCACGGCCGACCACAACACACCCACCACTGGATGGGACCGTGGTTACGACGGCATCACCGACCCCACCAGCAAAGAGCAAGTCACCACGTTGGACAGCAACATCAAGGAATTCGGCTCAGCCGCTTACTTCCCATTTCTGTCCAAACGCCAGGGTATCGTGCATGTCATTGGGCCTGAAAACGGCGCAACACTGCCCGGCATGACCGTGGTATGTGGCGACTCCCATACATCCACGCATGGGGCGTTTGGCGCCCTGGCCCATGGCATTGGCACCAGTGAAGTCGAGCACGTGATGGCGACTCAAACCTTGCTGGCAAAGAAAGCCAAGAACATGTTGATTCGGGTGGACGGCACCTTGCCACCCGGATGCGGTGGCAAGGACATCGTGCTGGCTATCATCGGGAAAATTGGTACCGCTGGCGGAACGGGCTATACGATCGAATTTGGTGGCTCCGCCATCCGGGCCCTCAGCATGGAAGGTCGAATGACCGTGTGCAACATGGCCATTGAGGCAGGCGCACGCGCTGGCTTGGTAGCAGTCGACGAGAAAACGATTGATTACGTCAAGGGTCGTCCACTGGCACCGGGCCACAGCGCGATCAGCGGAGACGCAGCGGCCGTGGAATGGGATCAAGCAGTCGCCTTCTGGAAGACATTGCACTCTGACGCGAACGCACAATTCGACACCGTTGTGGAACTCGATGCGGCCCAAATCATTCCGCAGGTGACTTGGGGCACATCGCCGGAAATGGTCTTGGGTATTGATGACCGTGTACCCGATCCCGACAAAGAGAAAGATGCCAACAAACGTGGCGCCATTGAGCGCGCCTTGGTCTACATGGGATTGGAGCCAGGCAAGGCTCTGAACGACCTGTTCATCGACAAAGTTTTTATCGGATCCTGCACCAATAGCCGCATCGAAGATATGCGCGAAGCGGCTGCGGTGGTGAAGAAGCTAGGTCAAAAGGTAGCCAAGAACGTCAAACTGGCCATGGTGGTTCCAGGTTCCGGATTGGTCAAAGAACAGGCCGAGCGCGAAGGCTTGCACGAAATATTCAAGGCAGCTGGATTTGAGTGGCGCGAGCCAGGTTGCTCCATGTGTCTAGCCATGAATGCAGACCGTCTTGAGCCAGGTGAGCGTTGCGCGTCCACCAGCAATCGAAATTTTGAAGGGCGCCAGGGCGCGGGGGGACGTACCCACTTGGTGAGCCCGGCGATGGCTGCTGCTGCAGCCATTCACGGTCACTTTGTTGACGTCCGAAAATACAGTTGATTCCAGACATTCATAGGAAACCCATGAAAACTCTGATTGCTATATGCACAGCGTCGTGTTTGCTGCTGCTGGTCGGTTGCAACACCGTCAAAGGCGTAGGACAGGACCTGCAAAAAGCGGGCGAAAAAATTGAAGACGCGGCAAAGAAAAAATGAATAAGTTCACTGTACACAAGGGGCTGGTCGCTCCGATGGATCGCGAGAATGTAGATACCGACGCCATCATTCCCAAGCAATTCCTGAAGTCCATTCGTAAAACGGGTTTTGGTCAAAACCTGTTTGACGAATGGCGCTATCTCGACGCCGGCTTTCCGGGGCAAGACCCGACCAGCCGTCGGCCCAATCCGGATTTCGTACTGAATTTGCCGCGCTACCAAGGTGCGTCCGTATTACTTGCACGCAAAAATTTTGGTTGCGGCTCGTCGCGGGAACATGCACCGTGGGCACTGGAGCAATTCGGCTTTCGCTCAATCATTGCCCCAAGCTACGCTGACATATTCTTCAACAACAGCTTCAAAAACGGGCTGCTGCCCATCGTGCTCAGCGAAGCGCAGGTGGAGCAGATGTTCAATGAGGCCGCTGCATTCCCGGGCTATTCGCTGACTATTGACCTGGAACGCCAAGTCATTGTCAAACCCCAGGGGGAAGAGATCGCATTTGAAGTGCAGGCGTTTCGCAAGTACTGCTTGCTGAATGGTTTTGACGACATCGGCCTGACCTTGCGCCACGCCGACAAGATCAAAGCCTTTGAAGCCCAGCGTTTGACACAAAAGCCGTGGCTAGCCCGCACCATGCTTGCGTAAGCAGCTATCAATTTAATATCTTGAATGGCAAAACACTGCGCATCGCGCCAGCCCTGCCACCCCTACTTTAGAGACTGATTATGAAAATTGCAGTATTGCCGGGAGACGGCATTGGTACCGAAATTGTGGCCGAGGCCGTCAAGGTCTTGAACGCGCTTGCACTCCCCTTCGAGATGGAGACAGCGCTGGTGGGCGGTGCGGCGTATGAGGCCTACGGCCACCCCTTGCCAGATGCAACGTTGCAACTGGCCAAGCAGGCCGATGCCATTCTCTTCGGCGCCGTGGGCGACTGGAAGTACGACAAACTGGACCGTCCATTGCGTCCCGAGCAAGCGATTTTGGGCCTGCGCAAGAACCTCGGTCTGTTTGCAAACTTCCGCCCCGCCATCTGCTACGAACAATTGGTTGACGCCTCCAGCCTCAAGCCCGAGATCATCTCGGGATTGGACATTCTGATCATTCGTGAACTCACGGGTGACATCTATTTTGGACAGCCGCGGGGACGCCGCACCGCCGTCGATGGCCACTTCCCCGGTGCGGAAGAGGCTTTTGACACCATGCGCTACAGCCGTCCGGAAATTGAACGCATTGCCCACGTCGCCTTTCAGGCCGCTCGCAAGCGCAGTAAGCGCGTGACGAGTGTTGACAAGGCCAATGTGCTGGAAACCTTCCAGTTCTGGAAGGATGTGGTGTCC
>CAJASG010000634.1 GCA_903944555.1 uncultured beta proteobacterium | reverse complement strand
CCGACAGTTCGCGCGGCTTGCGTGCCAGAAACGGCCCCAGCTCCAAAATTTTGGCGGCCTTGTCGACCCGTGTTTTGATCTCGTCCACCGGCACCTTGGCAATCTTCAAGCCATAGGCCATGTTGTCGAACACGCTCATGTGCGGGTACAGCGCGTAGTTCTGGAACACCATGGCAATGTCGCGCTCGGACGGCTCCAGATCGTTGACCACGCGGTTGCCAATGCAGATGTCGCCGCCGCTGACCTCTTCCAGCCCGGCGACCATGCGCAGCAGGGTGGACTTGCCGCAGCCCGAGGGGCCGACGATGACGACGAATTCCCCGTCTAGGATCGACGCGTTGATGCCGTGCAGCACCTGGTTGGCGGTCTTGCCCGTGCCGTAGCGTTTGATGACGTTTTTGAGTTCTATGGAGGCCATTTTTCTTGTTATTTTTCCGTGTCGACCAAACCTTTGACAAACCACTTCTGCATCAACATCACCACCAGAGCGGGGGGAATCATGGCCAGCATGGCGGTGGCCATGACGATGTTCCATTCGGTTTGGGCATCTCCTCCGGAGATCATTTGCTTGATGCCGATAACCACCGGGTACATGTTTTCTTCGGTGGTCACCAGCAGTGGCCACAGGTATTGGTTCCAGCCATAAATGAACTGGATGACAAACAGCGCCGCCATGCTGGTGCTGGACAGTGGTAGCAAGATGTCCTTGAAAAAGCGCATGGGCCCGGCTCCGTCCACGCGTGCAGCCTCCACCAGTTCATCGGGCACCGTAAGGAAGAACTGGCGGAACAAAAAGGTCGCCGTGGCCGAAGCAATCAGCGGCACCGTCAGCCCGGCATAGCTGTTGAGCAGCCCCAGGTCCGCCACCACTTGGTAGGTGGGGCCGATGCGAACCTCCACCGGCAGCATCAGCGTGACAAAAATGGCCCAGAAGAACACCATGCGAAAGGGGAATCGGAAATACACGATGGCAAAGGCCGACAAAATGGAAATGGCAATTTTGCCAATGGCAATGGTCAGTGCGGTAATCAGGCTGACCGTCATCATGCGGGCCACCGAGGCATGGGAACCGCTGCCCTCGCGCCCACCGGTCAGGGCCGTGCTGTAGTTGTCTATCAGGTGCGCACCGGGCAACAGGGGCATGGGGACCTGCACCACCTCTTGTGCGGTGTGGGTGGACGCCACAAATGTGATGTACACCGGAAAGGCGATGATGAGCACCCCCACGATCAAAATCAGATGGGACAGCCGGTCCAGCCAGGGGCGACGTTCAACCATGGTGGTGCGCCATCAGTAGTTCACTTTCTTTTCGACAAAGCGGAACTGCACTACGGTCAGCGCCACCACAATCACCATCAGCACCACTGATTGCGCGGCCGAGCCGCCCAGGTCCATCGCCTTGAACCCGTCAAAGTAGGCCTTGTAAACCAAAATGGCAGTGTCCTTGCCCGGGCCGCCCTTGGTGGCCGCATCCACAATGGCAAAGGTGTCAAAAAACGCGTAGACGATGTTGATCACTAGCAGGAAAAATGTGGTCGGTGAGAGCAGCGGGAACTGGATGGTCCAAAACCGCCGCCACGGACGGGCGCCGTCCATCGACGCGGCTTCAATCAAGGACTTGGGGATGCTTTGCAGCCCGGCCAGAAAAAACAGGAAGTTGTAAGAGATTTGCTTCCACACCGCCGCCATCACGATCAGGGCCATGGCGTGATTGCTGTTGAGTAGCGAGTCCCAGGCAAACCCGGCTTCACGCAGTGCGTAGGAAACAATGCCAATACTGGGTGAAAACATGAACAGCCAAAGCACGCCCGCCACCGCAGGTGCCACCGCGTAAGGCCAGATCAGCAGTGTGCGGTATACCGTGGAGCCCTTGACCACCCGGTCTGCAAAAACAGCCAGAAATAGCGACAAGGACAGGCCTAGCACCGCCACAAGGGCCGAGAAAATGGCGGTGGTTTTGAATGATTCCAGGTAGGACGCATCGTTCCAGAGGTTGCGGAAATTCTCCAGACCCACCCATTCAACCGAAGTGCCAAAGGCATCCGACTGCTGGGTTGACTGAAACAGCGCCTGGGCCGCTGGCCAGAAGAAAAACACGGCGATCACCAGCACCTGGGGTGCAATCAGCACCCAAGGCAGCCAGGT
>CAJASG010000633.1 GCA_903944555.1 uncultured beta proteobacterium | reverse complement strand
GCGGTTTTGAACCAAGTCGAATACGTGGTGCTGGACGAAGCCGACCGCATGCTGGACATTGGTTTCTTGCCTGATCTGCAGCGCATCCTGTCCTATCTGCCAAAACAGCGCACAACGCTGCTGTTTTCGGCCACCTTCTCCGGTGAAATCAAGCGCCTTGCGGGCAGCTATTTGCAGGACCCGGTCACCATTGAGGTGGCGCGCTCCAATGCCACCGCCTCAACGGTCGAGCAGCATTTCTACAGCGTGAGCGAGGACAACAAACGCCACGCCCTGCACCAAATTCTGCGCCAGCGTGGGCTCAAGCAAGCCTTTGTGTTTGTAAACAGCAAGCTTGGCTGTGCCCGCTTGGCCCGCTCTTTGGAACACGAGGGCCTGAAGACTGCAGCGCTGCATGGCGACAAGAGCCAAGATGAACGCTTAAAGGCGCTGGACGCCTTCAAAAAGGGCGAAGTCGATTTGCTGGTGTGTACCGATGTGGCGGCCCGGGGGTTGGACATCAAGGATGTGCCCGCCGTGTTCAATTTCGATTTGCCGTTCAACGCCGAAGACTATGTGCACCGCATTGGCCGTACTGGCCGTGCGGGCGCATCGGGCTTGGCCGTGAGCTTTGTCGGTGGCAACAACGATGCCCGTTTGGCGGGCGACATCGAGAAGCTGATCAAGATCAAAATCGAACTCGAAGCTGTCGAGTTTGACGAAGATCAGCCCGATATCCGCAAGCAAGGCCGTATCAACGACGGCAGGCGCATGTACGCCGAAGGTGCGCAAGATGATTCGCGCCGCCCCAGCCACCCCCGTGGCCAAGTGCGCGATGTGGCCCACGAAGGCCAGTTTGCGCGGCAGGATCGTCCACCGCGCCGTGACTATTCACGCCCCGCCCCAGCGCCCCGTGACCCCTTCTTTGACAAGCCTTATGAGCCCACTGCGGTGAGCGAATCGGCTGCACCGTCTTGGGAAGCCGCTGCGCGTCCTGCGGTGCGCAGCATCTCAGCCAACATCAAGCACAAGGTCAAGATCGCGGCGCTATTCAAGTCGGCATAGTTGCTGACGAAGGGCGTGTGGCAGGCTTTTGGGCCTGCGCGCACTGCACCTGAATCAGTTTGGTATTCCATGGTTGTTCGGTGCCTGCGTTTTCCACGCGCAGCGCACTCAAGGCACCGCCCCATACGCAGCCCGTGTCCATGGCGAACACATCGGTGCGATCCAACCACCCCAGCGTAGACCAGTGACCGAAGGCCACGCTGATATTGGCGGTTTTGCGGCCAGGTACGTCAAACCAGGGCAGGAAACCCGAAGGGGCCGTTGCTGCTCTGTCTTTGGCCTCAAATTCCATAGTGCCGGCGGGTGTACAAAAGCGCAAACGGGTGAGCGCGTTTACAACGACACGGATGCGGTCGGTTCCCGTGAGGGATTCGCTCCACGTGGTCGGGGCATCGCCGTACATAACGTGGAAAAAATCCCCTGCGTCCGCGGACTGCAACACAGCTTCCACCTCATGTGCCAAGGCAATCGTTTTGCTGGCAGACCACGCTGGTAATACGCCCGCGTGGACCATCAAGAGTGGATTGCCCCCAATCGATTCAAGCATGGCCATGCGCTGGTTGCTTAGCCAGTGCAGCATGGCATGGCGGTCGGGGGCATTCAAAATGCCGTCCAGCGTGTCTTTGCGCTTGGGCTTGCGCACGCCATGGGCCACCGCCAGCAGGTGCAGGTCGTGGTTGCCCAGCAGGCAGCGCGCGGTGTCGCCGTAGGCCATCAAGCGGCGCAACACCGCTGCAGAATCTGGCCCGCGATTCACCAAATCGCCCAAAAGATAAAGCGTGTCACGGCTGGGGGAGAAGTCGAGTGTGTCGAGAAGCTGTTGCAGCGCTGCGTCGCAGCCCTGCACGTCGCCGATAAGGTACATTGCCATGGTGTCTATTTTCGCTTGGGTTTCATGGAATTTCTTCTGATAGTGCTACTGACTTTGCTGAACGGTGTCTTTGCCATGTCAGAGTTGGCACTTACCGCCAGCCGGAAGGTGCGTTTGCAGACCATGGCCGAGGCAGGAGACCTTGGGGCCAAGGCTGCCTTGACACTTCTGGAAAACCCCACGCAATTTTTATCGTCAGTGCAAGTGGGTATTACGTCCATCGGTATGCTCAACGGTATTGTGGGCGAGGCGGCTTTCAGTGATGGTCTTTCGATGTGGCTTGAGGCCACTTTGGCGATTTCGCCTAAAGCTGCCGGAATTTCTGCCACTGCATTGGTGGTGACCATCATTACGTTTGTCACCATTTTGTTTGGTGAGTTGGTTCCCAAGCGCATTGGCCAGTTGTACCCAGAGACGGTTGCCCGTGTTGTTTCACGCCCCATGACTTGGGTGGCCACAGGAGCGAAGCCGTTTGTGCGCCTTTTGTCGATGTGTACCCACGGCATGCTCAAACTGCTACGCATTGACACCACTGACAATCGGGCCGTGACCGAGGCAGAAATTTCCGCCAGCCTGGAAGAAGGCGTGGACGCAGGCATCATCGAAGAGCACGAGCACCAGATGGTGCGTAACGTGTTTCATTTGGACGACCGGCCCCTTACCTCCATGATGCTGCCACGCGCGGATATCGAGTGGCTGGAGGCGTCCGCCACCGTGGCGCAATGCCTGGCGCAGGCCAGCACCGGTGGCGACAAGGGCACCCATTCCTGGTATCCGGTGTGCCGGGGCTCATTAGACGACGTGGTAGGCCTGATCAGCGTTGGGCGACTGCTGGAGCTGGGAGCCCACCACGCCGGAACCATTGAGTCCATGGCGGAGGCGGCGGTTTTTGTGCCTGAAACCCTGACCGGCATGGAGCTGATCGGGCAGTTTCGCATCAAGTCGGCGCGCATGGTGTTTGTGGTGGATGAATACGGGGTGGTGCAGGGGCTACTCACGCCACATGACCTGCTGGAGGCTATTACCGGCGAACTGCAGCCCGATGCACAGACGCAGGCTTGGGCTACCGAGCAGTCGGACGGCTCCTGGTTGTTGGACGGCCTGATGCCCGTTGGGGAACTCAAGACCCGCCTTGGAATAGAGTCGGAGCTACCCCAGGAAGACCGGGGTCGCTACAACACCCTGGCCGGTTTGCTGATGACCGTATCCGGTCATCTGCCCGGGATTGGAGAACACATCGAGTGCGAGCACTGGCAGTTTGAAGTGACAGAGCTGGAAGGTAAACGCATTGACAAAGTGACGGCCCGACGCACCTTGGGGACCTGACCGGAGGCGCTTACAGTCGACCGGTAAGCCGGTAGGCCAGTAAGCCCAAGAGCTCATGGAGCACGTTCTGCCAGTTGTTGATGCCCCCCGCTTGTGAATAACTGGCCCACGATGTGGTGCCGCCCGTCTGGAAGTCCACCGGATAGGCTGTTGCGTTCCAACCCGCCTTGGCAAACGTCGCCATCGCTCTGGGCATGTGGGCTGCGGAGGTCACCAACAACCAGCGCTGTGTGATGTCGATTCCAGGTAGTTGGGCCGTCAGCACGGCATTTTCAAACGTACTGCGGGACGCCGACTCGTATTGAACTCGATCGGGCGGCAGCCCCATGCTGTCAAAGAACACCCGGGCCCGATCCGCCTCGCTGGGCCCGGAGCCAAACAGAGAGCCCTCGCCGCCGGTAAAGACAAGCCGTAGATGCGGGTTGCGGCGCAGCATGGCTACTGGCGCGGTCATGCGTTCGGCGGCCCCATTGAGCAAGGGTTGCACATGGGCTTGCTGAACCTGCCCAGACGCGGTGGCACCGCCCAGCACGATGACCCCCACGTAGCTACGCAGATCTGCCTGCGGAGCGATTTCGGCATAGCGCCCTTCGAGTTGCTGGCTCAGCCAGGTGGGCAATGGCAGCCAACCCACGGCCAGCAAAACCGCGAGGGCAGACCATCGCAAGCGCCGCGCCGCAACGGGCTTGTGGCGCCGAAAAAAGAGCCCTGTGAGCAATAAACCAGTCACCCAGGTCAGGGGCTCAGTCAGGAGTCCAAGGATCTTGGAGAGGATAAACATGGTTTCAGGTCACTTGTCGTCCGGCACCGGGCGCGCCTGCTGCATGGCCGCTTCGACCGATTCTTTGACCTGTTGTTGAACCTGTTGGCTCTGTTGCTGCACCGTCGCACCGGGGGTGGCGGTTGGCACCGCGATGGGGGTGCTCAATTGCGTTTTGGCAAGCAGGCCAACGATGGCCAGTACCAGCAACAAACCCAAAACGCCAAACATGGCCCGCATAGCAACTCCTTGGCAAAAGCAACCCCCACCAGAGGGTTGTCAAGAGGTGATTGTCAACGATGCAGGACTAATGGAGCAATGCCGGGACCCGTTTTGTAACGATGATCGGCGCACAAATAGAAAGCCCAGCGCAAAGGCTGGGCTAGCCCACGAGTACGTGGCACGTCTTCCAAGAGAAAACGCGAGGCAATCGCCTGAAATGAATCATCTACTTTTCAGACAGCCATGGTTTGCGATAGATCAATCGGTGGTTAGCTGGTGAAAGCGTGCCTCACAAAAAAAATCCGCTATGGATGAAATAGCGGATTTGTTTGATTTTCTTATGGTGCCACTTGTCGGAATCGAACTGACGACCTTCTCCTTACGAATGATGGAGTAAGTATATTGGCTTGCGTTGATTGAAGTTGTAAAACCCATATAAATCAATGAGTTATCTCGCAATTTCGATTTTTTAGCCAGTTGCTTTGTTGATCGAAATTGATCAAAATAGTGTAAAAATGGCTACATGGTGGCTACAT
>CAJASG010000632.1 GCA_903944555.1 uncultured beta proteobacterium | reverse complement strand
GGATTGCCCGGCAGGCCGAACAAAATGGGCGCATTCTCAGGGTTTAATTCACTATCATTTTGATAGCTGCTTGCGCATATATCTATTGGGCTAGAGGCCGATTTGGCACTAAAAATACGTCCAATCGCCATGGGCCTGCCGGGACGCATCGCAATTTTCCAGAACGCGACATCCCCCAGTTGCTTCATCATCGTTTTGGTGTGGTCTGCCTCCCCCACGCTGACACCGCCGCTGGTGATGATGGCATCGGCTTGGGCGGCGGCGCTCAAGAAAGCGGCCTCCAGCGCAGTGGGGTCATCACGCACCACGCCCATGTCGATGACGTCAACGCCCAGCCGGGTTAATAGCCCGTAGAGGGTGTAACGGTTGCTGTCATACACGGCACCCTCACGCGGGGGCTCGCCTAGGCTCAGAATTTCGTTGCCGGTGGAGAAATAGGCCACCCGCAAGCGCCGAAATACCGTGACCTGGGGCACGCCCAAGCTGGCCAGCAGGCCTAACGCAGCAGGTGTGATGCGGGTGCCAGCCTTCAAGGCAGGTTGGCCCAATGCGATGTCTTCGCCTTTGAGTCGTCGGTTGTCTCCGGTGCGCAGTCGGTCAGCGGGCAGGGTGATGGTGTTGCCCTGGCACTGCACCAATTCCTGTGGCACGACCGTATCCAGTCCGTGCGGCATGACGGCACCGGTCATGATCTTGACGCACTGGCCCGCGTCGACGGAACCTCTCCAGGCTTTGCCCGCCAGTGCAGTCCCGACCACCGTGAGTTCCAGTGGTGCATGGGCGCTGAGTTGGGCGCCTACAAAGGCATAGCCGTCCATCGCAGAGTTGTCGTGGGCTGGCACGTGCACCGGGGAAATCACGTCCTTGGCCACCACCCGGCCCAAGGCGTGCATTAACTCAACGGACTGCTGTTCTGCAAGGGTGGGTACCAAGTGTTGAAGAAATTCCAGGGCTGCGGGTGCCCGCAGGGCTTCGGGGTCGTAGCCCTGGAGTTGGGCGGCAATAAAGTCAAGGGTGTTCATGTCCGCTCCAGCTGGTTGAGCTGCTCTGGCGTGTTGGTATTGAAGAATGCGTGGGGGTCGTCTGTTGATGTGTCAAACGGGACCTCTACGGCCTGGTGCAAATCCGTCCAGGTGTGAATCTTTCTGCCGCCGTCGGCCATGTAGGCGCGTAATTCGGGCAGCAGGGTGACCCGCATCAGGCAAAAGACCGGCTGCGCCCGCAACCGCAGCACACCATGGCGGTCAGCCTCGGGTGCGGTCGCCAACGCAATGGTGGCGTGGGGGCGTGCCAGACCCAGGGCCAGACGTTCCAACAGATCCAATGGAAACAGCGGCGAATCGCAGGGAACGGTCAACAGGTATTCAAACGGCGTGGTCTGCTCCTGGGCGTGTTGCAAGGCGGTCTGAAAACCGGCCAAGGGGCCGGCAAAGTCGGCCAGCGTGTCGGGCCAAACTGGTTGCCCCCAGGCCGCATAGTCCGCCAGGTTGCGGTTGGCGTTGATGGCAATGAGGCCTGGCGTGCCCACCGTCTGGTGCTCCAGGCGCTCCACCGCATGGCGGGCCAAGGGCTGTCCATTGAGGTGTTGCAGGCCCTTGTCCACGCCACCCATGCGGGTTGCCCGGCCTCCGGCCAGTACCACGGCGCACACGGTTTTCGGGTCGATGATGGCGTGCATCGGTGTCAGCCGCCGATGTAGCTCATTTCGACCCGGCGTGCCGACCCGCTGGTGTCGGCGGGTATGGCGCTGCGTTGCTCGGAATAGCGGTCGGTGCGTCCGCCCCAAATGTGGCCAATGGCGGAAGCCAGGTCTGCGTCCGAGGTCCCACTGCGCAGGGTGGTGCGCAAATCGTACCCCTGGCCAGCGAACAGGCACAGGTAGAGCTGCCCCTCGGTGGACAAACGGGCACGGTTGCAGTCGCCACAGAATGCCTGGGTCACACTGCTGATGACGCCTATTTCCCCAGCCTCTGGGTCGAAGCTGCCGTCGGCCTTGGCGTAACCCCAGCGTTGCGCAGTTTCCCCCGGAAACGCGGCCACCAGCGCGACCAATGGTAGTTCCGATTGAAGGCGCTGAATGACCTCTGCCGAGGGCATCACATCGTTCATGCGCCAGCCGTTGGTGGCACCCACATCCATGTACTCAATGAAGCGCAGCACAATGCCGGTGCCTTTGAAGTGACGGGCCATGGGAAGTATCTCGTGGTCATTGGTGCCGCGCTTGACGACCATGTTGATCTTGATCGGCCCCAAGCCCGCATCGCGTGCCGCGTCGATACCCGCCAGCACTTCCGCCACTGGAAAGTCGACATCGTTCATGCTGCGGAAAACCGCGTCATCCAAACCGTCCAGGCTGACGGTGATCCGGTGCAGGCCTGCGGCTTTCAGGGCCTTGGCTTTGCGCGCCAGCAGGGCGCCGTTGGTGGTGAGCGTCAGGTCCAGCGGCTGGCCGTCCGGCGTGCGCAAGACGGCGAGTTGTTCTATGAGTCGCTCGATGTTTTTGCGCAGTAAGGGCTCGCCACCGGTGAGGCGGATTTTCTGTACACCGTGGGCCACAAACTGTTTGGCGATACGCGTGATTTCTTCAAACGACAGCAGGGACGCGTGTGGCAGGTAAGGGTAGTCCTTGTCGAACGTTTCCTTGGGCATGCAGTAGTTGCAGCGGAAGTTGCAGCGGTCGGTAACGCTGATGCGCAAATCGCGCAGCTTGCGCCCCAGGGCGTCTGGCAAAACCCCCTGTGCTGTGACCCGGTTTTTTGCTGCAAATGCAGCAGCGGGTGGCTGCAAAGCGCCAGCGCGCAAATCGACAAGGGGCACGATGCGGGGTGTAGAGCTTTCGGACATAAGCGCTATTGTCCCCCGACTGTGGATAATTCGGGAGGGCGCACCGCGCAAAAACGGGTTTCGCAACTCCATAACGGCTCCTTTTGTTGGAAAACCAACCATGTTCAAGAAGCCATTAACCATTTATTTGCTGATGCAGCTCACGCAGGTAGGTGCCCAAACGGGCGCGGCGGCATCGGCCCTGTCCGAACGGGATTTTTTGGCTGAAATGCCGATTGTCTTGTCCGTTTCTCGCCTTGCACAAAGGCTGGACGAAACCCCCGGCGCCATGACGATTTTTGATCGCAATTT
The DNA here is from genome assembly GCA_903944555.1 of uncultured beta proteobacterium. Classification (GTDB taxonomy): domain Bacteria; phylum Pseudomonadota; class Gammaproteobacteria; order Burkholderiales; family Burkholderiaceae_C; genus Allorhodoferax. The sequence continues at coordinate 8,403 of CAJASG010000632.1, read as the reverse complement.
CATTCGAATGACGGGTGCGCGGGATTTGGTCGATGTACTGCGCCTGGTACCAGGTTTTCAGACCACGACCTCATTCGAAACCGATGCACCCATGGCCACCTACCATGGCCGCACGGATGACTTTGCCAACCGCATTCAGGTGCTGGTGGATGGGCGTTCGGTGTACTCCGGGTACTTGCAGGGATCGGCCGGTGTGGGCTGGCAAACCTTGGCCTTGGACGACATTGAACGAATCGAGGTGCTGCGTGGCTCCAACTCTGCAGCCTACGGTGCCAGGGCTTTTTTAGGCGTGGTCAACATCATTTCCCGGGATGTTCGGGAAACCGGTGGTGTGGGCGCCAGCCTGACCGCAGGCGAAAACGGGGTGGCAGATGTGGGCACGCGGGTGGGCTGGGGCACTGAAGCGGCCATGTACCGCATCAGTGCGGACACGCGGGGCGACAACGGCTTGCGTAAAGTGTTTTCTCCGGTGGATGCTGGAAAAATTCCTAACTCTGCTTCTGGCACCAATCGGGTGAGTCGGGTGAATTTTTCCACTCATCAGTCGAGCGGAGGTCTGGGCGAAATAGATGTGCGCGCCGGTGTCGTGGAGATTGCGGCGCTGCGCGGTACAAAAGGGGATGGAAGCGAAGGCAACCTAGAGCGATTGCGGTATATGGGCTCGCAATTCTTGCAGATGGACTGGAAGATGGCGCTGTCTGACGATCAGGACATTGCGGTGACGGCATCCCACACCCATGGCTTCAACAACGATGGTTTTCCGTATTTGAGCAACAACTATGGAGCGACCTACTACGGCGTTCCTATTGATTTCAAGGCGGAAGAGTTCAATGACGCAGTGTCGTTCCAGCACACCGTCCGGCACACCCAGGCGCTGCGCACAGTGTGGGGCGCGGAGGCGCGCCAGGAGCAGGTCAAATCGCGCTCCAGCTTTGATACGAAGGAGCAGGTGTCAATGCAATTCTTGCGTCTGTTTGGCAATGCTGAGTGGCGCGTCTGGGACGCCGTCGTTTTGAACGCGGGGGGGCTGTTCGAGAGCAGTGATATTGGTGGCGACACCTTCTCTCCGAGGGTCATGGTGAACTGGCATGTAGCCAGTGGCCATACCTTGCGCGCTGGCACGTCAACCGCATATCGGCCGCCCAGCGCGTTTGAAAAATATGCGAATGTTAAATACTACGACATCAACGGTGCCAATCCACTTACTTTTCTGAAAACCAGTGGGCGGGTTGTTTCAGAAAAAATTGAAACCCAGGAGTTAGGCTATTCCCTCAATCTGGCGGGCGGAGTATCGGGTGATTTACGGCTTTTTAACGAGCAAATCACCAACGGCATTGGCAGCACCTTTAATCCGACGGGGGACATACGCAACGGGGACAACTACACCATCACGGGCACCGAGTACCAACTGACGTGGAAACCTGCCAACCGCACACTGATTTTCTTCAACCAGACATGGACCCACATCCGGGTCGATTCGCTAGCGTTTCCAAATGACATCCCGCAGAATAGATCAGCGTCAGATATGTGGTTCAAAATCGCCCATGGTGCGCCGGAGTATGCGGCCTCTTTGACGGCCATGCATACCCTGCCAAGCGGTGTCAACCTTACATTCATGCACCAACTAGCCGAGGCCTTTGGCATGGGGTTGAACAAGGGCCCCTTGTACTCCATGGGGCGTACCGATGTGCGTGTCGGCAAGGAATTCCGGGTGGGCGCTACCAAAGCTGAGCTGGCATTGACCCTGCAGAATTTGGAGAAACCGTACCAAGACGGCGACAAAAAGTTCTATTTCGACCGTCGCGCATTGGTGTCACTGCAGTTTGAATATTAAGTAGGTCATTTTGGTGTTTGCCCGACCCCTCAGACTCTTGGCGTGCCTGCTGTGCGCTTGGTGCTGGGCGTCGTTTGCGCAAGCCGCCGGAGTGGTTATTGTTTTCAGTGAGCGTAGTGCCAGCTATGTGGCGGCAGCGGATGCGTTGGTGGCTGCGCTGGAGCTGGAGGGACAGTCGCGCGCTGAGGTGTCTCAGCGCATCGCCTCAGAACTGGATGGCTTGGGTGCCACGGAAGCCGGGGCAAGCAAACTTTTTATTGCTTTGGGTACCGATGCCTTGAAGCGGGTGCTGGCCCGTGATTTACGTGTGCCGGTGCTGGCCGCGCTGATTCCTCGCAGTGGGTTTGAGCGCGTGATGAAAGAGGTGGGGGGGCGGGCATCCAGCCCTGTCACAGTCTTGTACTTGGACCAGCCCTTTGGTCGCCAGTTAGACCTGTTGCGCATCGCTATTCCGGGCGCCAAACAGGTCGGCGTTTTGTGGGGTGGGGAGTCGGTGTTGCAGCAGCCTGCGCTACAGACCGCCCTGCGCGCGCGGGATATGCAGGAATTAAGCGGGCCCGTCGTAAGCGGTGGGGTGCCCAATGCGAGTCTGAATGCTGCACTGGAGAACGCGGACGTGCTGCTGGCCGTGGCGGACCCGCAGGTCTATAGCAGCGGCACCGTCGCCAATATACTGTTGGCAACCTACCGGGCACGGGTTCCGATGTTGGCTTTTTCCCCCGCTTATGTCCGAGCGGGGGCACTGCTGTCTCTGCATAGCACGCCTACCCAAATTGGAGTGCAAGCGGGGTCCATCGCACGATCCCTATTGCAGGGGAGCTCCTTGCCCAGCGCACTGTACCCCGTCGATTTCACTGTGACGGTGAACGAGCATGTGGCCCGCTCGCTGGGCTTGACTCTGGATGCGCTTAGCCTGTCGGACAAGCTGCGCCGGGTGGAGAAGCGCCCATGAACTATTCTGGAATTCGCTCACGCATGCTGGCCGCAGCGCTGCTGCCGGTATTTTTGGTGGTAACCATTCTTGTCACCGTTTTCTGGCTGGCCAGTTTGAACGACCTGGGTGAATCGCACGGACAGCGCATCCAATTGTTGACACGGCAGGTTGCGACCGCCAGCGAGTACGGTTTGTTCTCGGGCAATCGGGGCAGCGTGCAAAGTATCGCGAGCGCCGTGCAGAAAGAGCCTGATGTGCGCTCAGTGGCTGTATTCGATGCACAGGGTGTCCCGGTCGCCGTAGCGGGTGCACAAACCTACAGGAGTCACCAGGAAGCCTCCTCTCCCCAGTATGTGGCAACGCAAAAGGCGTTGGACATAGACGTTCATTCTGCTGCGGTTACGTCAGGCTCAGTGGCGTTGGACGATCTTTTCTCCGCGCAAGATGAACCACAATCCGCCCAACCTGTCATTCTTGGGTATGTGGTGGTTGAATTGTCGCGCGATGGTCTGAAGGCGCGTGAACGAACCCTGTTTATTGTCGGTATTGCCGTGGGCTTGGTAGGCCTGCTGCTGGGTGGATGGCTGGCAACCCGAATGGGTGAGCGTGTGGTGCAGCCAATCTTGGATGTGTCCCGCAGGATCGAACGCATTGGACAGGGGGATTTTTCTGGCCAGGTTTCGGTGCACTCAGGCTACCCCTTGTACGAATTGCAGCTGGACTTGAATCGGATGTCGGACCGCTTGGCGTGGGGGCGTGACGAGTTGGAGCAGCGCGTGTTGGAGGTCACCCAGCAGTTGCGCTTGAAAAAGGACGAAGCCGAGGCCGCCACATTGGCAAAGTCCCGGTTTTTGGCGGCCGCCAGCCACGACCTTCGCCAGCCCACCCATGCGCTGGGACTGTTTATTGCGCGTCTGGGCCAATTGCCCATGGACGCGCAGATGCGCCAACTGATGGGCAATCTGGACGCGTCGGTGCAGTCTATGCAGAATTTGCTGGACGGCTTGCTGGACCTGTCCCGGTTGGACGCGGGGTCGGTCCAAGTTCAGGTGCGCCCTGTCCGCATGGACGACATGCTCAACGCCCTGCGTGTTGCCTTGGGTCCTGTCGCCACAGAAAAGGGATTGCGCTTGCGGGTGCGCCCAACCGGCTTGTGGGTCACGAGTGACCCGGTTGTTTTGCACCAAATGGTGATGAACCTGGCACACAACGCCTTACGTTACACGGACCGTGGCACGGTGCTGGTTTGCTGCAGGCCGGTGAACGAGGGGCGGTCTGTGCGCATTGATGTGTTGGACAGCGGTATTGGTATCTCGGTGGAGCACCAGGCGGAGATCTTTCGAGAGTTTTATCAGGTTGGAAATTCGGGGCGTGATCGGGCCTACGGCTTGGGCTTGGGTCTTAATATTGTTGAGCGCAGTGCGCAACTGCTGGGCCATTCGGTTTCACTGCGCTCCCATGTGGGGTGCGGCACCCGTTTTTCTATTCTGGTGCCGCTGGCGGGCATTCCAGATCAAAGCCGCGATATTGCGCCGGTTGGCAGCCCCATTGTGTCCAGCCTGGATGGACTGCGAGTCCTGGTCATTGAAGACGATGATTTTTCGCGCCATGCTGTCCAGCAGTTACTGGAATCATGGGGGTGCCATGTCTGTGCGGCTTCAACCGTAACGCAGGCGCACGCTTTTTGGCGCGATGAACCCAAGCTGGATGTCATTGTGAGCGATTACCGTTTGGGCGAGGGGGACAACGGCTTGAGCGCGATTGCGAGTCTGCGCGCACTGGCGGGCTGCGACGTACCGGCTTGCTTGATGAGTGGCGACACCGATGGCGGATTGATGCAAGCGGCGAAGGACGCCGGACTGACACTCCTGCACAAGCCGGTGCGTCCGGCGAAATTGAGAAGCCTGTTACGCCACCTGGTCGGCTAAACGCGGGTGGCGGGCTTGTACCCAAAACGCGCCGCTGCAACGACCGCCTGTGTGCGGTTTTGAACCGCAAAGTGCCGCAAAATTGCGGCGACATGCGTTTTGACGGTTTCATCCGAGATGCCGATGGTCTGGCTGATCTCCCGGTTGGAGCGGCCATCGAGCAGCTCGCGCAGCACCAGTTCTTGGCGCTGTGTCAGCGTGGGTCTCTCCTTGTCCGTTTCGAGGGACTCCAGCGTAAACGCGGCATCGAGATCCTGCGGCAAATAAACATCACCGTCCAATACACGCCGAACTGCATCGAGCAGTTCATCGCTCAAGCTGGACTTGGTCACAAAACCTGCTGCGCCAGCCTGCAACACCTGTCGCATGATTTGTATGTTGGCCGAACCCGACAGCATGAGAATGGGGAGCTCGGGGTGGCGCTGTCCAAACACGGCCAGGGCTGCCAAGCCGGTCATGTCGGGCAGGTGGTAATCCAGTAAAACAAGGTCCAGATCGTGGTGAATTTGCGCCAAGGAAAAACCCTGGCTGCAGGTGCCTGCTTGCAGCACTTCCACGTTTTCATCCAGCACCTTAAGTACCTGGCTCAATCCCTCACGCACCAAGGCGTGGTCATCAATCACAAGAATTTTCATATCAGCGCACCACCACGCTGGGAGACACCGAGACGGTCGATGGGCCGGAATCCTGCAGTGGACCCAAGGGGTTGGTTCGGATTTCCGTTTCATTTACCGATGGCTGACCGCCCCAGGTGCGGTACACCACGACATTGTTCACCAGCAAAATAACCGCATTGAAACGCCACCCGGTGGTGTCGGTGCGCCTTGAAAAGTTGAAAAAGTCAGCCAAGAAATTTCCCGTTCGGTTCTTTTCAATTCGGGTGGCCACAACGTCCATGCCGCGGCACGCGTCGCGCGCCTCCAGGCAAGACACCACACCAGGGTCCAGGTCATTTTTCCCCAGCACGCTACCGGGCACAAACCGGCGCACCACATCGGCATGCGTCAGGATGGTGGTGTTGGGGTGTTTGACGGGGTCAATGCCCATGGAATTCAAATTTCCAAGGGTGCTTTTCATGGGGGTAAGCCCTTCAATCGCCAAGCGCGCTTCTTCAAAGCTCTTGAACTCCGAGGACTCGGTCTTCGATTTTGGTAACAAGGATGTACAGCCTGCGGTCAGAATAACGAGCGCAGCCAAAACAAGTTGTGAAGTGAACTTGTAATACGCTTGCATAGCCTAGTATGGCGCAAAAAAAAGGCCCGCACGGTGCGAGCCTTTTGATAATTTGCAAGGTTTAGCCACCATGCAATTTCATCATCAAGGGCACGATCAGCAGGGCCACGATGTTGATGATCTTGATCAAGGGGTTGATCGCAGGGCCAGCCGTGTCTTTGTAGGGGTCGCCTACCGTGTCGCCGGTGACTGCTGCCTTGTGGGTTTCGGAACCCTTGCCACCGTGGTGACCGTCCTCGATGTACTTCTTGGCGTTATCCCAGGCACCGCCGCCGGTACACATGGAAATGGCCACAAACAAGCCGGTCACGATGGTGCCCATCAGCAAGCCACCCAAAGCGGCGGGCCCAAGGATCAAGCCTACCAAAATAGGAGCCACCACCGGCAACAGACTGGGGATCATCATTTCCTTGATGGCCGCTGTGGTCAGCATATCGACCGCAGTGTCGTACTCGGGCTTGCCCGTGCCGTCCATGATGCCCTTGATCTCGCGGAACTGGCGGCGTACTTCCACCACCACGGAGCCCGCAGCACGGCCCACGGCTTCCATGGCCATCGCACCAAACAAGTAGGGAATCAGTCCGCACCGAAGGACGATGCGGAGGCTGCCGCTGCGGCGCTCGCCTCGCCCGTAGCGCCGGCCAGCGTAGCCGCTGAGGGCGCGTCAACCACTGCCTGCGCCAAGACCAGCGACTCACCAAAGACAGTGGCCTGTTGCGCACCATAGCCCGAAAGTTCGGCACCACTGGCCTCCAGCGAGCTTGATGCGTCGATGGATTCTGTGTCAGCTTCGGTCTCGACCCTGTCAGCACCCAGCACTGCGTTGGGCGATGGGCTGTCTTGAATGGCGTCAAGGGAATCATCTGAGTCATTCAGCAGACCGGATTTTTTTCGGGCCTGCCGGGCATTCACGGCGCCCGACTTCAAGCCTTGTTGCCCTTTGTCAGTGGGCGTAGTCCCTGCTATGCGGTCAGCCATTGGGTCAAGCATGGCTCTCGCCGATGACTTGTTCAAGCCCACCCCAGGCGCTTGATGGATGTCAGCAAGCGGTATTGGTATTGGTGAGAGATTTTTGGCCATGCGAAGTCCTCAAGTGCACATTACTGATCGCACGCACTTTAGGAGGCAGGGACGGCATTGCAAATCGCATAAAAAAGGTAATTGCTAATATTTAGGGTCACGTTGAAATGTGATGGCCCAAGGGTTATAAATAATTAACAATGGCATTTATTCAATAAATTGATTGAGACTATTTTTATTGCCCATGCTTCACATTGACCACGCGAATGTTCTGCTTGTTGAAGACGACCTGGTTTTTCAGGAAACGTTTGTGCGTGTCTTTGCCAAAATGACGGGCTACTGGAAAATTCACGCTTTCCATGATGGTGCAAGTGCTTTGGAGGCCTTGGCGAATCCGAGTTGTCAATTCAATCTGGCACTCGTCGACATTGGTTTGCCCGACATCACGGGCATTGAGGTGATCGCTGCGGCACGCCAGCGGTTTGTCGATTTACCGATTTTGGTGACAACCGCTTTCACGGCTGAAGAAACTTTTTTGTCTGCCATTCGCGCAGGAGCCAGTGGTTATTTGCTCAAAGGCGATACCGAGGTGGCGCTGGGGCACTCGATTGAATTGGTCTTGCAAGGCCAATATCCTGTGAGCCCCGCATTGGCCCGGCATTTGTTCCGCTTGGCCGGCGCGCCCAACCCCCTGGCCCTGTCAAACAACTTGAACCTTTCGCCGCGCGAGTTGGAACTGCTGAATTTCATTGCCAAAGGTTGTAGTTATGCCACTTGCGCTGATGTCATGAACATTTCAATATCAACCGTTCAAACGCATATCCGTAACATGTACCGCAAGCTGGAGGTTTCCAACCAGCGCCAAGCCATTACCAAGGCGCAATCCTCCGGATTGTTGAAATTCTGATGGATTTGCGTCGCTTGTTTTTTGGGGTGGCGCTGGCGCTGGGCTTGTTGGTCACGGGGTGGGGGCAGGTGGCGCAGTTGGCACAACCCTATACTGAGCTCAAACAGGCCCGCATGAAGGGCCTTGGCCCCGAAAAAACGGTGAGTTTGCCGCACATGCTGGCGCCTGCAGACTTTGCGCCAGAGGGCAGTTTGGTCAGTTACACGCTGCTGCTGGATCTGGCCGTGCTGCCTGAAAAGCCTCTGGGTATTTTTGTTCACAAGATGGCTTTGTCGGGCAATGTTTATGTAAACGACCATCTGTTTGGTGCCTGTGAACGTGGCCAACTGAAAGAAGTGCGCTGCTTGCACCGCCCCTACTTGTTCACAACACCCTCCCCGTTCTGGAAGCTTGGGCAAAACGAGCTCCGGTTCGAGATTTACGCCAATGCGCGTCAAGTCAACGGTTTATCCTCAGTCAAGGTGGGGGATATCAATGTGCTGGAGAGCAAGTTTTACCAGTGGCGTTACTGGCTGCAAGTGGACCTGGTGACTGGGCTGACCTGGTT
>CAJASG010000631.1 GCA_903944555.1 uncultured beta proteobacterium | reverse complement strand
TGGCCGCGCTGGAGCCGCACTTTGCGGCATCGCTGGCCAATGAGGTGGGTTTGGCAAAGTCCCACATCATGGCCATGTTTGCCCCCGAGACACACACCGCCATCGCGGCCTATCTGGCGGGCAAAACACGCAAGCAACTGGATGCGCTGGGCACGGCCAAAGATATTCCGCTGTACACCCTGGCGCCTTAGGGTTGAGTACCATCTACGCACCTGCAGAACAGGTGCAACCCCTCAAACGTAACTCACCCCAACCGATTAAATTTCATGCCCATCACTCAGAAAAAAATCTTCCTTGGCCTGGCCGCACTGCTCGTGACTGTCGCGGTGATCTTTGCGCTGTACATCACCGTTGCACTGAGCTGGAGTTACTCGAAAGGGGAGCGTGCGGGTTTTTTGCAAAAAGTGTCCGACAAGGGCTGGATTTGCAAAACATGGGAGGGTGAACTGTCCTTGGTGGCGCTGCCCGGCGCGGCGCCGGAGAAATTCCTCTTCACGGTCCGCGATGAAACCGTGGCCAAGCAGGTCAATGCGGCAGCTGGCAAGCGCGTAACCCTGGCCTACGAACAGCACAAGGGGCTACCAACCTCCTGCTTAGGCGACACCGACTACTTTGTCGTCGGGGTGAAGGAAATTGCGCCCTGACACTAAACCGAGGTGCGCCCCGTATTGAAGCAGGCCAATAGCCAAGCCCGGGTTAGCAAGTCCAAAATATTTGGCGCTTATTTTGCTATTTATTTGATAGCTGCCTGCGCATATACCACGGGGGCTAAAGCCCTATTTGACTAGTATTTTCCCTTAACGCCGCTTGCCTACCGGTTTGCTACCGGGCTTACCCGCCCCGTTGTCACGTGGTGGCAAACCGGTGCCCTGGGTCAGGATGCGGCCTTTGACCGGCGTGGCGGCGGTCTTTACCGGCAGCGTGGTCGAATTTTTGCGCCGGGCGCTCTGGTAGCCGCCGTCCGTCAGGGGCTGGAAGGTCGGAATCAGGTGGTGCTTGCCGTTGCCGATCAGGTCGGCACGGCCCATGGCTTTGAGGGCCTCTCGCAACAGCGGCCAGTTGTTGGCGTCGTGGTAGCGCAAAAAGGCTTTGTGCAGGCGGCGGCGCTTTTCGCCTCGCACGATGTCCACTGTTTCGCTGTCACGGGTGACCTTGCGCAACGGGTTCTTGTTGGTGTGGTACATGGCCGTGGCGGTGGCCATGGGCGACGGGTAAAAGGTTTGCACCTGGTCGGCCCTGAAACCATTTTTCTTCAACCAGACCGCCAGGTTCATCATGTCCTCATCGCTGGTGCCAGGGTGGGCGGCGATGAAATAAGGAATCAGGAACTGCTTTTTGCCGGCCTCCAGCGTGAACTTATCGAAAAGGGTCTTAAACTTTTCATAGGTTCCGATGCCCGGCTTCATCATCTTGGTGAGCGGGCCTTCTTGCGTGTGCTCCGGAGCGATTTTGAGGTAGCCGCCCACATGGTGCGTGACCAACTCTTTAACGTACTCGGGGCTTTGCACCGCCAGGTCGTAACGCACACCGGAGCCAATCAGGATTTTCTTGATGCCCTTGAGGGCGCGGCCGCGGCGGTAGATTTTGAGCAGCGGGCCGTGGTCGGTGGTCAAGTTCTGGCAGATGCCGGGGTACACGCAGCTAGGCTTGCGGCAGGCAGCCTCAATTTCCGGGCTGCGGCAGCCCAAGCGGTACATATTGGCCGTGGGGCCACCCAGGTCGGAAATGGTGCCGGTAAAGCCCTTCACCTTGTCGCGGATGTCTTCAATCTCCTTGATGACCGAGTCTTCCGAGCGGCTCTGGATGATGCGGCCTTCGTGTTCGGTTATGGAGCAAAAAGTGCAGCCGCCAAAGCAGCCGCGCATGATGTTGATGGAGAAACGGATCATCTCCCAGGCCG
>CAJASG010000630.1 GCA_903944555.1 uncultured beta proteobacterium | reverse complement strand
GTCATTGCCTTAGCAAAATCCCCACCTGGATCCGCGCGTTCAGTTGTTTGGTGTTGATGTGTGTGATGGCCAATGTGCTTGCTTGAAACATCGCTTTCGTGCTGACAGTAACGCCCAGATGCTGCCCAGGAGAGCTGCAACGGCATCAAAATAGTTAAAAAGACGATCAGCCAGAAACGCATTTCGACATTGTAGTAACTTTAGCGTTGAGACCTCCGCGTTCATCAAAAACTTCAGATAGCTTCTCGGACGGTGATTCTGCAGTTGATTGCGTTGCAAGTTTCAACCTAGAGTGATTCCGTAGCGTTCACAGCGGGCACACAAAACACCAAGCCGGTGTGACAGAACAGCTAATCAATCAAATGGAATTTTCACCCCCTTTTTTCACCACCACTTGAGTTGGCCGTCCAGTCCAACTTCGAAAAACTGAACCATGCCTGCGACAGCGGTCTTGGGCAGCATCTTAGGCGTTCGATAATTGCTATTCGATACCTGCCGTTCTTGGCCGACGGCAAGTGGCCGTCGCGCGAAGTCCGGCATGCGAATCAAGCTTCTCTAAAGCAGTCGTTCATTCCCTGCAGTTCAGCGCACTTGAATGACCGCTGCGAGGCGACCAGTTCATCAGGCTTCATACCCGCTTTGGGTAGAATTCGGCTGCGGGCCAGTGGCAGAGAACTGTGAGCCGCCGCTTTGTGTGGTCGTGATGTGAACGATCAGGGTGCAATAGAAATCCAACAGTGCGTCAGAGTTGGACAGTTACCCACATGAGAAAGTCAGCTATATCTGATTAAGATCAGCCATTCGGGGCTGGGGGGCTGAAAGACAATATGACTTTTAGTGTTAGGGGATCAGGCTACGGTCTGTCGTACATTTCCCGTTAACGCTACATTACTGCAATGTGCAGAACACTCTTCGTCACCTTAATGGCATTGGCTTTGGCCTTGGGTGCATTGAGCAGCAGCGCCAACAGTGCCGCGCGTTCTATGCAGGGAGATTGCTGTGACGAGATGTGCCACGACATCCCCGCTTGCGCCAACATGATCTTGTGCCAAGTCTGTTCGCCCACAGTCGCCCCATTGCCTACGGCCGAATTTTTCGTATCCGATTACCAGTCGGCGTTCCCACCTCCAGACCAAGAACGTGTTTACAAAAGCGCGGCTTGGCCCATCTGGACCCCGCCGGATTAACTCATAGTGATCTTCTTCTATCCATTTTCTTTTTCAATTTTTGGAAACCACTATGAAAAATCATATTCTTAAAGTCGTATTTGGCGCCTTATTGATGTCTAGCTCTGCACTGGCTTTTGCTTCGAGCGATTGCTGCGGCGAGTTGATGGCGTGCTGCCTTCAACTGTTAGCTTGCTGCCAGTAAGGGACTTACGCTGAATGCAGCGTATCGTCTGAAACTGCAAGGCCAGTCCAAAAGGATCTGGCCTTTTTTACGCCGGATCAACGGTGTACTCGAATGCTCATTGACCTTTTGTGGCCCTTTTCCCTTGTATGGAACACCCGTGAGTTCAACTCCTGTTGCTCCGTGCAACAGTTGCAAGACCGACTCTCAAAACAGTTTGGACTGCAAGCTACCCGTCACTCAACAATGGCCTCGCCTTGTTATCACGCGAGGTGTACTATTCGATTGGGACTCCCCTGAAGCCGTCATTCGTGGCGGGTGTACATACACCAATGAATGTCGGCTGTCGGGCGATGACTCCGCATGCCGCTACACCCGCTTTGGGTCGCTATGCAAAGCTCTCCATAGCGACCCCTATGCACAGTTCGCAACTATGCTCAGGTGCACCGACATTGCCCACGCCTGCCCTTATGGTGATGAGCCAATAGGGCCGATGAAGACTGCGCATAGTTACAGCGTTTGCAAGAATCGCAGAAGTGAGTCTGGCGCCTTGTACCGGCCCATCTTTGTATTGGGCTCCTCCAGCCGAGCGAGCGCCTTCTCCTTCATCGCCAGGTCGGCCTCGACATACCGGTGGGTCGTTGTCGTGCTTTCGTGTCCGAGCCACAGGGCGATAACGTTGAACGGTACACCCGACTGCAGCAGGTGCATGGCGCTCGTGTGCCTGAGCGTGTGAGGCGAGACGCGCTTATTGACGAGGCTGGGCTGCTCCGCCTGGGCACGAGTCACCGCGAGACTCAGGCGCTGCGTGACGTTCGATCTGGACATGGCTTGGCAGTCTCGGTTGGGCAGCAAGGCAGCCTCGCCACGCAACACCGGATTCAGCCTTAGCCAGGCGCGGATCTCCACCACGGTGGACTTCCACAGGGGGATAGACCGCAACTTGCGCCCCTTGCCGTGCAGATGCACGCATGCGCCCCCCTCAAGAATGACATCGACCACGCGCACGCCGATCATCTCGGAGACTCGCGCTCCGGTGTTGTAGAGCATGGCCAGTAGCAGATGGTCTCGCTGCGAGGACCAGTCCCCGCCCGGTTGGCCCAGTACCGCCAACATCTCTGGCCGTGTCAGGAAGCCCAGCATCGGCCGCTCAAAGCGCTTCATCGGAACCGCCAACGCCCGCTCGATGTCGTGCAACGCAGTGACATCACGCCGAGCAGCGAACTTCAAGAATGCGCGCAGCGCCGTGAGCCTCAGATTTCGACTGCGAACCGTGTTCTTGCGGTCTTGCTCCAGATGGTCGAGGAACGCCAGGATCAGCTCGGGTCGGATGTCAGCAAGCTGCATCGCCGTCGGCGCCTTACCCAGCTTGTTGCTGGCGAAGCCAAGGAACAATGACAGCGCATCTCGGTAGCACGCCACCGTGCGCGGACTGACCGCCCGCTGAGTAACCAGATACTCGGTGAAGAACTGCTGGACCAGCGCTGGGAATGACGGAGGCAGTGGAGTGGGTGGCTTATTCATCACCCGCCTCCGCCTGTGACATGTACGCTTCAAACCGCCCTGCGGCCAGCGCCATCAGTTCCGGCACCGCCGAGAGGTACCAGTAGGTGTTGGTCACCATCGCATGACCGATATAGGTCGACAACGACAACATGGCTTGATCGATGTCCACGCCCTGGGCGTGCCACTGCACGATGCGTCTAACGACGAAGGTGTGCCTCAGATCATGGATGCGTGCGGCATGGTGCGATCCGCGATTGGGCCAGCCCAATTGCCGGCGCAACTCCCCGAAGACGCGATGAACCTGGCGGTCACCTAGTGGCAGGCCATGCAGTCGCCCTCGGCTGTTGACGAAGAACGCGGTGTCGTCCCCGTAGGACTCGCCCGCCAAGTCGCGCCGCAGACGATATTGACGCAGCGCTTCGAGGGTACTGGGATGCACAGGCACTTGGCGCGACTTGCCGAACTTCGTCAGACGGATGGTCAACATGCCTGTCTTGAGATCGACGTCGGCGTTCGTCAGCGACAGCGCTTCACCGATCCGCAGGCCAGTCGAGGCAATCAGACCGAAAAGCGTCTCGAAGACGACGCCGCGAAGGCTGGCTGCCGGACCGAGCCGTCTAGCGCTGGCCAGCAGGTCAATGATCTCCTGCTCGCTATAGATATGGGGTGCCTTGCGTTCGGGCATGCGACCGAAGATCGTGTCATCGGGAACTTCGGTGTGGGGCTCGAACTGCTGCAGCCAGCGCACGAACGTGCGCAGCTTCTTCAGGCGCCGCGCCCACGTAACTGGGTCAGTGCTGCCATGGCTATCGCGTCGTGCCCAATCCGTCATCACCTCAACCGTCAACGGTCCGCAATGTCCTATCTCATGGAGATGGCGGGCAAAGCTGCGTAAGGTGCAAGCTTCACCGCGTGCTGAGAACCCGAGTCCATGGCGCTCAACCAAGAAGCGCTCGACACGCGACTTGAAGGGCATGGCGGCGGCGCTCATGACGCGCTCCCTGGCCACGGCATGGCCACCGCCGACAGACTGCGGCTGTCCAACTTGGCATAGATCATCGTGGTGTTCAGCGACCGATGGCGCAGCACGTCGGCCACCTCCTTCAACGACGACCCACTGGCGAGCAAGCGGTTGGCCATCGTGTGGCGCAGGAGGTGCGCGCGCGTGTACGGCAACCCGGCGCGAGCATAGGCCTGGCGGATGGTGATACGAATAAGGTCCGCGCCGATGGGGGCGTCGCGCGGGGCCACATTGCGTACGAAGATGGCGCGGTTGGATGTCTTGGGACGCTCCAGTTCCAAGTACCGTGCGATGGCCTCGCCGGTGACTATTGGCAGTGGCAGGATGTCGACTCGGCGGCCCTTGGTGTGGCGCAGTGTGATCGTGCCAGCGTGCCAGTCGATGTCGTCCAGGCTGAGCTGGGCGACTTCTATGCTGCGAAGCCCAAGATCGAGCGCGCAGCGCACGATGGCGCAGGCCCGCCGCATGGCACGGCAGGGGTTGTTGAGCGAGCCGACCAACTGGGCAACTTCTTCGTCGGTCAACTTCTTGGGCAGCGATGATAAGGCCCAGTTGGCTGGGTAGGCCAGCGCGCCGATCAAGCCATGGACCAAGTCCCCCAGCGAGGCGCGGTAGCGGAAGTAGCCCCGCAACGATGACACGACAGCACCTGCGCCTGCGGGCTTGCTGTGCAGTGCGGCCTGCTCGGCGAAAAATCGCCGAACGTGCTCAGGCGTAATTGAAGCGATAACTATGGCGTCGCCCTCGAACCGCTCTGTCAGCATCCGTCCTACGACTCTCAACGCCATGGTCCGGGTCTTTGGCGCGAGCCCTCGTACGTGGTGCATGTAATCGTCGTAGCGGCGCAATTCCTCATCTACCGGCCTAGTGCTGACAGGCGGCTGCGCAATGGCACGATGCTCGCGGAGCATGACGAGCAAATGCCCCAGTGCTGAGCTATGAGAGGTCCGGCTGTGCCTCATGTGTCCAATGCAGGCACAACTTGGCAAGTGGTCATCTAGAAATATGGCGACTGAGACTTCGTCGATCCTGGCAAGCGGTAACCGTCGAGTGTGCATCCAGCGAGCGAAGTGTTTGATGTCAGCGAGATAGTCGGCAATGGTGCTTCCGGCATACCTTAGCGCGGTCAAGTGTTCCTTGAATGCGACGACATATGGCCCTATGTGACTGGCGGCAAGCCAATCAACTTCGATTGCACGCGAGAGCGGAAAGGTATCCATGGTGATCTCCAAAAGTGGATCACCAGTACGCACCTACGCCGAAACTATGTCCAGTTCAGGAATTGACCAACGGCCCCGACACCGCGTCAATGCAGCCTAGCCTCTACTCCTGTCTCGCGACCTGTGCATAGTTGCGAACTGTGCATAGGGGTCGCTATGCAAAGCTCTCCATAGCGACCCAAAGCGGAAGTCCATCACAACCGATTCAGCACCCCGTTGCAGTCATTCATCGGGGGCGGCTGCATTCGATTTCAAAGGGCCGCCAACGAAAGCCGACTTTGAATGGCTGAGGCTGCGTCGAACGTTGACGGACGATATGCGCCGGCCAAGGGCGCGACGAGCCGCGTGCAGGCCGTGACTTATAGGACTGCATATCTCACTTACATGTGCCGAATAACAGACAATTCAGCCGAGGCCTACACGGCCTCGAACTAGACATGGTGATGCAAGAAGCCTGCGCCAAGTTTCTCATACAGAGGATTGATGATGTCGGCGTAGGAGTCGGAGTCGAGATGGGACTCAAGGAAGGGGTAGTCAGCGAAGGTTTCCCCTTTCGGCGTAATGTCAAACAGAGTGCCGTCTTTGCCCCGAACCACACTGTGTGATACGAACCTAACCACCCGAGGTAGTTCGCCCGTGTACAGCCACCCAAAGACCGCCGCGTCTTGCGGGTGATACTCTACCCACCTAAGCACGTTGCTATGGCAGTCCTGCATAACTGGTGTCCAGTCGCCAAAAGCGACAGCTCGGAACGGGACGTGGGTTGCAGTGCCCCGCCGTACGTAGAGTTCCGCAGCGTGGGCACGCGCGGCCGGATCGGTTGGCGATGTAAATTCGAAAATATTCATGTTGCTAAGGATGCTCTGAATAACTCGCCCCTGAATCGGGTAAGCGCCATCCAGTTGTCAGATCGTGAGATTGCGGCTTCAAACCTTTGAAGCTGCACCGTTTTCCTTGGCTCTTTGGTGCTCCGGCACCCCTTTGCCGCCCCCAAGCCCTGATTTCGGGCGCACTCATGCCCCCGCACCCATCAATTTGTGCCGCACCATCCACAGGTTGGAGAGCGCAAACAAGGTCTTGAGTTGGGCCGTGTTCTTCGCAAGCCCACGGTAGCGCACCTTCACAAAGCCGAACTGGCGCTTGATCACCCGAAACGGGTGCTCCACTTTGGCCCGAATTGCGGCCTTGAGCTTTTCTGCCTTGTCGAGCAGGGCATCCGCCTCATCGTCC
>CAJASG010000629.1 GCA_903944555.1 uncultured beta proteobacterium | reverse complement strand
TGCCGCGTTGGCATTCGTGGCTTTTCCGATGTCGGTAATGGCCGTGTCCAGCACGCTGAAGACGCTGGCCTTGGGGGTGATGGTGATGGTGTCGCCGTTGGCTGGACTGCCGATCACCACGGCGCCCGTGGTCTTGTCGGTTACAGGTGGTGTGCCGGTAACATTGATTGACATTCCTGGAATGCCGGTGATGGCGATTTTGGTCGTTTCACCGGTCTTAAAGGGCGCCGACGTGGTGGTCACAAAGGGGCCTGCGCTGACGAGGGGGGTTTCTGTAATCGTGTAGTCCACCGTGGACATGCCCGTCACGGTATTGGCTGTTATGTTGGAGAACGCCACGGTATAGGTCGGGTATTCCGGTGCGCCGGCTGTGGCGGCTGACAGGGTGGCCGTTGCCGCCACCGTGGCATTGTTGGTGACCACGATGTTGTCGGTGACCAGGGCGCGGGTGGTGGGAATGGCTTTATCGGAGGTGCTGGTGTTGCCGACAGTGACATTGAACACTGCATCACGGGCCGGCTGGTTCATGAATGCGCTCTCGCCGTCCAGTGTGAAGGGGATCGCATAGGAGCCGCTCGCAGACTGGCCCGGCAGGCCGTCAAAGGTGTAATCGGGGGCGGCAGCTTGCGGGCCTACAAACGGTTTCAATGCACTGCCCAGTGCCGCGAAGAGTGGCAACCCATTGCTGTCCTTGGTGTTGGCCAGGGTCAAAATCTGGTCCCGCAAGCCGGTGAGCTGTACCGCAATGGTGGTGCGCTCGGCCGCCGTGTGGCTGCCGTTTCCGGCGCTCACCACCAGTTCCCGGAAGTTTTGCAAGGCATTGGTGATGTCGCCCAGGGTGCCTTCGGCCGCCGCGATGGAGTTCTTTTGGGCCTCCAGCGCGCGCTGGTCGGTGGAGATACGGGCAATGCGGTTCATCGCCCGTTCCGCTTGGGCCGCACCAGTGGGGTCATCACTGGCGCTGGTGATTTTCTTGCCCGAAGTCAGGTTCTCCTGCAGGTTGGACAACGAGGTCTGGCGATTTTGCAGATTGCGCAGCGCGTTGTCATAGGCGTTGGCGGAGCCTAGGCGGGAAAAGGAAGTAACGGACATGTAAGTTCTCCTGAGTCGATGCGCCTATCAGCGCATGCCCTGTATCAGCGTATCAAAAATATTCTGGGCGATCTGGATCATTTTTGCGGAGGCCTGGTAGGCCTGCTGGTATTGCAGCAGCTTGGCCGCTTCCTCATCCAGGTTGACGCCCGAAACACCCGCCCGACTCTTCTCCGCGTTGACGGCGATATTGGTGGACACCTGTGCCGAATAGCCTGCACTTTGGGCACGGATGCCGATTTGGGAAATCAACCCGGCATAGCCGTCGGTAAGTGCGGCGCCATCAAACATGGGCTTGTCCCGCAGCTCCATCATGGCTGTGGCGTTGCCACCGCTCAAACTCGCGTAAGCGTTCTTACCGATGGTGACGGTGTCGGTGTTTGCAGGGGCGCCCGTCAGCGTCAGGGAAAAGCCGGGAACGCCGGCGGGGGTGTAGGTGATGGGACTGCCCGAGATATAGGGCTGCCCTGCAGCCACCGTGGTGGCGGTGGTAGTGTTAACAATGTCGTACGTGGTTACACCTGCCGCTACGGTAAATGTGACGCTGTAGTTGTCAATTGGGGCACCCGCAGTGGACGCCATGGTCTTGGCGCTCAGGTTGGCCAAGGCCAGCGAGCCCTTGTTGGTCGGACTCAGTTTGGCAGCGATGGGGCTGGCGACGGCCAGTGCCCGAGGTGTCGAAAACTCCCGTGCGATATTGCTGGCCGATGTCGAAAATGGTTTGAGCAGGAACCGGTCCCCGGTGGCCGCAGCGCCAAAATTGGCGTCGGTAATCGTCAGGCCATCAATGGTGATGGGGCTGGCGGTAAACGTTCTGACAAGACTGTCGCTGGTGCGTTTGATGCTGATGTTGGTGGGGGATGTGAACGTTAGCTCGTAGTCGGAGGCTGCGAACTGCGTGACATCGCTAATGGCCATGCTCAAGCTTGCGGCCGAGGTCTGTCCCACCACTTGGTAAATATTGCTGGTGGTGCTCAGGTCGGTGGGCGTGAACAGATTGCCACCGACGTTGCCGTCCAGGTCCAACCCCAGCTTGTGCTGGTCATTGATGGACGTGGTCACCGCCAAGGTGAGTCGGCCCAGCAGGTTGCGGCCTTCGGCCAGGTCATTGTTTTGAAAGCGCAGGAGTCCAGAAACCTGGCCACCGCCCAGGTTGTTTTCATCCAAAGAGACGGCCACGCCGTTGCGGGTGATGGCCAGTTTGCTTTTCAGTGGATCAGCAAAATCGTCCTGGATCAGGGTGATGGGGGAGGCCTCCGTTCCCAGCACCAAGGCTTGGCTGCCGCCAATAAAGACGCCCACGGTCCCGTCGTCCGCTGCAATGGAGGTGGTCTGCACGTATTGGTTTAGATCGCGGATCAATTGGTCGCGTTTGTCGAGCAAGTCGTTGGGCGGTTGACCCCCGCCTTGGGCCCGGGCAATTTGGCCGTTCACATCGGCAATGTTTTGTGCCAAGGTGTTGACGGCGTTGACCTTTTCTCCGAGGGACTGCGAGATGCCGCTTTGCAGATCATCCAGGCTTTGCGATGCGGCGCGCATGCGTCTGGCGGTCTCATCGACGCGGGTCAGCACCACGGTGCGTGCCGTGAGGTCGGTTGGCGCGCTGGCGACGTCGGACAGCGCGTTGAGCATGTCGTTGACACTGGCGCCCAACCCCGTGGTGCCACCTTGAAAAATCTCACCCAGCTGGGTGAGGTAGTCCGAGCGGGTGACATCTGCCGCTTGGGTGGTGGAGGCGAGTGTGGCCTGACGCGTCAAAAACGCGTCAAAGTTGCGCTGTATGGTCTGTACCGATACGCCTTTGCCAATGTAGCCGCCACCGCTGTATTGGCCGGGGACGGTCGTCAGAATGACTTTTTGACGCGAATAGCCTGGGGTATTGACGTTGGCAATATTGTTGCCAGCGGTCTGCAGCGCCACCAAGTTGGCTTGGAGTGCCTGGCTTCCAATGTTGAGGATACCCATGGTGTTGACCTCTTAGACCTGAACACGGCGCAGTTGCTGCGTGGTGTGGATTGCCCGGCTGAGTTTGGCCGCGTATTCGGGGTCTGTCGCGTAGCCCGCTTTTTGCAGGCCACTGGCAAATGCGTGCGCAGAGCCGGTTTGCTCGCGCACTTTGGCGTAGCGTGGGCTCTCGGAGATCATCCGGGAGTAGTCCTTGAACGAATCTTCGTAGGAGTCGTATGCGCGAAATTTTGCAATGCGCTTTTGGGCCACTCCGCCCACAAATTCGGTGGTCGTTACTTCGGCCACTTTGCCGGTCCAGCTGGCCCCCGCCTTGATGCCAAACAGGTTGAACGACGGCGCGCCGCCTTTTTGTTTGATTTGAAACTTGCCCCAGCCGGTTTCGTGGCCGGCTTGGCCCAGCATGAAGCTGGCCGGAATGCCACTTTCCTTTTCAATCTTGCCGGCGATGTCAGAGTGCTGGCGCACAAAGTTGACCTGGCTTTCGGTAGGAGCGCGGGCTGTCTTGGTCGCGGGCCTTGGTAACTGGCTTGAGAGCTTTAATACCGCAGGGCTTTCCACGGTATTGCTTGCGCCGGTCGGGGCGTTAGATTTTTCCGCTACTGCGGCGCCCATTTGCCGTGTGAGTTGCTGTGCAATCAGGTCGGACAGCCCGCCGGGTTGTCCCGACATTTGCACCGCAAATTGTTGGTCCAGCAGGTCGGTTCCCAAGTCACTGCCGGGGTTGTCCATCATGCCCGATTTGGTTGCGGCGGAGGCCTCGCGCATGCTCTTGATGAGTTCACGCATGAACAACGACTCGAACTGCTTTGCGGTCTCTTGGATGGCGGCAGGCGTCGTCTTGCCTGCCTCCATTTTCAGATTGCCCAGCGATTGAGAGTCCGCTGCCAGCCCGTTGGCGCTGGACAGCGAGGAAGTACCGTAAACGGAGCCATAACTCATGTCAGATTACCTCCAGCTCAGCATTCAATGCCCCAGCGGATTTGATGGCTTGCAAAATAGCCAGCAGGTCCTGTGGTGTGGCGCCCAAAGCGTTCAGGGCTTTGACGACATCGGCCAACTGCGCGGCCGCAGGCAGCTGAATCAGCTTCCCTTCGGTTTGTTTGATTTCGATATTGGCTTTTTCGGCCACCACGGTCTGGCCGCCCGACAAGGCGTTGGGCTGGCTGATCACCGGTGTGGAGGAAATGCTGATAGATAAGTTGCCGTGGGCGATGGCACACGCGCCCAGCGAAACCGCCTGGTTCATCACAATGGAGCCGGTGCGGGAATTGATGATGATCTTGGCCGCAGCCACCGACGATTCCACTGGCAACTCTTCCATCTCCGCGATAAAGCTCACGCGGTCATTGGGGTCGGTGGGGGCCTTGACCTGCACGGTTCGTCCGTCCAGCGCTTGGGCCACACCGGCGCCAAATTTTTTGTTGATCGCTTGCGCCACCTTGCGCGCGTTCTGGAAATCGGAGGCGTTCAAGCTCAGGCTGATGGTTGGGCCATCTTGCAGGGAGGTGGGCACTGCGCGCTCCACTTGGGCACCATCGGGAATGCGCCCGGCACTCAGGTGGTTCACCGTGACCTTGCTGCCCCCGGCGGCGGCCCCGGCGCCCGCCACAATCAAGTTGCCCTGCGCCAGTGCGTAGACCTCGCCGTCGGCGCCTTTGAGGGGGGTGGCGATCAGTGTGCCGCCTTTGAGCGATTTGGAGTTGCCCAAGGAGGAGACGTTAATGTCTAACAGTTGACCGGGCCGGGCAAAGGCGGGCAGTTGGGTTGTCACCAGCACGGCGGCCACGTTTTTCATTTGCAACTGGCCCAGAGAAGCTGCCGACAGCGTCAAACCAAGTTGCTGCATGTAGTTGGCCAAGCCCTGGGAGGTGTAGGGCATTT
>CAJASG010000628.1 GCA_903944555.1 uncultured beta proteobacterium | reverse complement strand
CCCCGGGCCAAACGTCGTCCAAGTGAAAGGTCGACCACCCGGCCACCCGCAGCACGCCAAGCAAGTCATCAAACAGCGGATCTACCGAGAAAAACAGCGCCAGCCGAAACAGGCCCAAGCGATGAATCAGGGTGTAAATTACATCGGTGCGAACGGCGGCCCGATCGGTTAGCGGCTCCACCGGGCGCCAGCGTTGCAGCGGCGCAATCACCACCAGCATCACCCCCAACTGGAGCACGCCCACCATGAACCAACTGGTGGCGCTATAGCCGTCTTCCAGAAACCCGCCCAAACCCAACGCAAACAGCGCGGGCTGTACCAGGGTCTCAAAAATCCAGGTCTGAATTTCGGCAAAAAAGCTGGTCAACGCGTCCATTGCGGGGGTCAACCTCCGTGGCTGGCGATCCAGTCTTTATACGCTGGGTGGGTACGCAGGGTCTCGAAGCAAAAACCACGGGCTTTCAGCCCCACGATCAGGGGCTCCAGATTGGCCGGTGCCCAAGGGTCTTTGCGCGACCAGATACCCAAATGGGCCATCAAAATATCGCCGCTGCGGATGTCACGCAAGGCCTTTTTGAGCAGGACTTCATTGCTGAAGGTCTCACTGGGCAACTCGTCCCCCAGAAACCCCGCCGCCGCCCAGCCCACATGCGCGTAGCCACAGGCCCGGGCAGCCTCCAACAGACGCGGTGAGGTCTTACCGCCAGGGGCACGGAACAAGGGCAATGGCTTCTTGCCGGTGAAGTCCTGCAGGCGCTCCGCCGCATAGCTGATCTGGCCACAGTACTTGGCCGCATCCCACGTGAATTCACGGCCCTCGAATGCGCCCGCGGTGGGCTTCATGCGAAAACGGGGTTGCACACCCTGCACGTCACCGCGCCAGTAGACATGGTCATAGGTGTGGGACGCGAACTCATGCCCTTGGGCTGCAAGAGCCTTCCACCACGAGCCCCACTGGTTACCCAGGCTGCCATCACCGGTTTGGGTGCGCTCGTTGGCAGCAAAAAAGGTGGCGCGCACCTGGTTGCGTCGCAGCACGTCCGCCATCAAGGGGGCCACCTCCATGTGGCCGGTGTCCAGCGTCAAGTAGACCGGCTTTTCACAGGCATTTAGGGCTGAAACCCCCGTGGAATGTGCGCAACCAGCTACTAAAAGCATAGCAAAAAAGGCCCGCCCACGGGCCATGCCACTTCGGCTAGCGCGGGGCATGGTCCAGTGTCCAGACCCCGTGGGGGGATTTCCCAACCTTCACTTGGTGCACGATCTGCCGGGTGGTGGTGTCAATCACGGTCAGTTTTTTGGCCCAACGCGAGGCAACATAGATGAAGCGGCCATCGGGCGACAGGTCCATATCGTCCGGGCCGCTAGGTGCCACAAAGCTATCCACCACGGCCATCGTTTGGTAATCGATTTTGCTGATGGTGTTGGCAACCCGGTTGCTCACAAACACGTGCCGCTTGTCACCCGCGCTCCGGAATGAGTGGGCGCCCTTGCCGGTGGGGATGGTTTTGGTCAATCGGGGGGCTGGGCCAGTGACGTCATAGACCTCGACGCCCTCGCCACCGGTCAGCCCCACCAGCAGGAACTTGTCATCCGGCGTGCCAAACACATCGGCCGGCAAAGAGCCGGTCTTGCTGCGCCAGCGCAGGGTTTGGGTGGGCAAGTCGATGGCCACCAGCTCATCGCTTTCCTGCATGCTGGCATAGACCACGGTGCTCTTGCTGTCGATCCAGACATGGCTGGGCGTTTTCCCGGTCGGAATGCGTTTGGCCAAGGTCAGGTCAGTGCCATCCCAGCGGTAGATATCCACATGGTTGAGCCGATTTCCCGCGATGACAAACCATTTCATGTCGGGTGAAAATCGCAAGTGGTAGGGGTCCAAAATACCGCGCACAGTGCGTTGCACCGCCCCCGTTTTGGGATCGATGAACAACAGGGAGTCCCCCAGGGCGTTGGCGATGATGAGCGACTTCTCATCTGGGGTGAGGTACAGGTGGTGCGGCTCTTTGCCCGTGGGAATTCGCCGGGTTTCCTTCCAGGTCAGCGGGTCAATCACACTGATGCTGGCTTCCAGCGAATTCAGAACAAAAATGGGGTGGGCTTGGGCTGCTGCACCGCCTGCCATGCCGAAGCCAACCAGGGTCAGGCAAACGGCCAAAAATCGATGGAAAATGGTCACAGAGGCTCGCTTTGGAAGGGGCCGCCAGTGTAGCGTCCGGCCCGAATTTTTCCCTAGAAATCGTCTTAACGCGTCGGAAATCCGGATCGACGGGCTTTAGGCGCCGGAAATCAGAGCCAAATCCGCCTGCCCGAGCCAGCGCCATTGGCCCGGAGCCAGGTCATCAGGCAGACGCAGACCGCCGATTTGCGAGCGGTGCAGTGCCTCCACCCGGTTGCTGACGGCCGCCACCATGCGCTTGACCTGGTGGTATTTGCCTTCGGTCAGCGTCAACCGCAGGTGGTACTCGCTCACCGCCTCGCAGGCCGCCGCCCGCACCGGCTTGGGGTCATCGTCCAGCACCACCCCGTCCAGCAGCTTTTGAACCTGGGTGGCATCCAACGGATGCTTGACCGTCACCTCATAGACCTTGGGCACGTGGTGGCGCGGTGAACTCATGCGGTGGATGAACTTGCCATCGTCCGTGAGCAACAACATGCCGGTGGTGTCCTGGTCCAGACGGCCCACGGCCTGCACCCCTTGCACCGCCCCTTTTTGCGGACGCAGCCGCAACGGCGACGGCAAAAAGGTATAAATGCTAGGGTATGTGGATGGCTTTTGCGAGCACTCGGCGGCGGTGGGTTTGTTCAACACGATATAGGCCTTTTCATGGTACGGCCAATCCACGCCTTGCACTTTGAATCGCAACCCTTCCGCTATGAATTCCATAGCTGCCTGCGCACATACTACGGGGGCTAAAGGCTCATTTGGCATATAAACCTGGACCAGGCCCTGCTGAATGAGCCCGGCACAGACACGCCGGGTGCCAAAACCTTGGGAATAGAGAATATCTTGAAGCTGCATAGCCCCTAGTATCGCAGCCCCAATCCGTTATAGACTGTGCGCACTGCGCATCCACCTCTACGAGACTCAGCAATGTCAGATGATCTGGTTTTTAACGACGAGCTCCCGACACCGGTCCTTCAAAAGGGCGGCCTTCCCTGGCAAGTGCTGGTCGTAGATGATGAACCTGCAGTGCATGAGGTCACCAAACTGGTGATGGCCGGGTTTGAAATGGATGGCCGCCCGCTTCAGTTCACCCATTGTTACAGTGCCGCAGAAGCCCGGGTCGTGCTGTCAGCACCCAACGACATTGCGCTGATTTTGTTGGACGTGGTGATGGAGACGGAGCATGCCGGGCTGGATTTGGCGCGCTGCATCCGTGAAGACATCAAGAATTTGAATGTGCGCATCATTCTTCGCACGGGGCAGCCCGGCCAGGCGCCCGAAGAACAGGTCATCAAAGACTACGACATCAATGACTACAAGGAAAAGACCGACCTGACCCGGCGCCGCCTCATTACCGTGTTTTATGCCGGTTTGCGCGCCTACCGGGACCTGATGCGCATTGAGCACGCCCGGGTCGGCCTGCAGCGCTCCATTGAGGCCATCAGCCAGATCTACGACTCCCGAAGCCTGCGCAGCTTTGCCTCCGCAGTGCTTGAACAAGTCAACATGCTGCTCAACCTCAACGGTGAAGGCCTGTGCGCAAGCCGCACATCCGCCTTCACAGCCAATGCAACCAAAGGCCAGATCCGGGTGCTGGCCGCGACCGACGCCTATTCACAGCTAATGGAGGGGGAAGACCTGGCCAACCTGCCCACCGAAGTACAGAACGCACTGCAGCGGGTCCTGCTGGAAAAAACCAGCCACTATGGCGATTTGCACTACGCCGGGTATTTCCGCACCAAGGCGGGCAGCGAAAGCATGATCTACATGGTCTTCCCGGAATCTGTCAAGGACGATGCTCGGGAGTTACTGGAAATTTTTTGCCGCAATGTAGCTATCACCTATGACGGACTCTTGCAGCGCGAGGACACCGCGGACGCGCAACGCGCAACGATCTCCATCCTGGGCGGTGCGATCGAGAAACGCAGCAGTGAACCGTCGCTGCACTTGCAGCGTGTAGGGAACATTGCCGCATTGGTAGCAACGCTCAACGGGGCGTGCGAGGAGGATGTGGAACTCATCCGCATGGCGGCCAGTTTGCATGACGTCGGAAAGGCCTGTATTCCAGACCAGGTACTGACCAAGCCCGGCCCGTTGTCCGCCGAGGAATGGGACCGCATGAAAACCCATGCCCAAGAGGGGCACACTATTTTGTCGCGCTCCAATGTCCGCGTACACGCCCTGGGAGCACTCATTGCCCGGGACCACCACGAACGCTGGGATGGCACAGGCTACCCCCAAGGATTAAGCGGGGAAGCCATCAGCATAGAGGGCCGCATCGCTGCCGTTGCCGATGTATTTGATTCACTGGTAAGCACCAGTTGCTACAAAGAAGCCTGGCCGCTTCAGGAGGCCTTCTCGTACCTCAGCGCACAATCCGGCAAACAATTTGACCCGAATTTGATCGCGTTACTCAACGCAAACATGACCGCAATCGAGAAAATCTACCAAAACTGAGTTTCGATCAAACGGTTGCCGCAAGCTACGTTGCCATCGTTGATCACGGCTTGAGCGTAAGCAAGCTCCTATAAAAAAACGCGCTAAACTGGCGAACGCTTAAAAAATGCCCCAAAGAGGGTTGAGCATTCTGGGAGGAAAATCAAATGGTCACTGCTTTCTTGGTAGGTGCTGGGCTGGGCGCGAGCGTAGGCACCGGTTTGTATTATTGGTGGAACAAAGCCGCTGGGCGCAAACGCAAGCGCATCCCCAAGGAGTGGCCTCTCAAAATTCGGCCGTTGGTCAACAGCAATGAGAAGCGCGTCTGGATCTGGCTTTCGAAAATCATGTTTGACCAGCAAATTCTGGTGAAACTGCCAGTCACCCGATTCACGGCACCATCTGCCAACGAAGACGCAGCGCATTGGTACCAGCTACTCAACGGGGTTTACTGCACATTCACGGTGTGCAACATGGACGGGCGGGTCATTGGCTGCGTCGACGTCCAGGGCCCCAAAGGTATCTCTATGGGCAACCAAACCCTCAAGCACTCGCTGTTATCCCAATGCGGTATTCGCTATTGGGTGGTGTCCCCCTCAAACCTACCGCATCTAACCCAAATTCGCACCGCTTTTCTGGGCGACCAAGCCGTTAAGGCGAATGAGCGCGACTACTTGGAAACACGTTTCAAGGATGTACGGGAAAACCTCCAAGCCGCCGTCACACGCCAAAGACACAGCAAAAGCAGTGGATTTGCTCATTTAGACGCAACGATGGGCGATACCCCCCAATTCCAGGAAAGCCGATTGGCGTCAGGCTGGGAACAAAACTCTTTCATTACGCCGCTGGACAGTCGGTCTGCTGAATTGGGCAAGTAAAACCCAGGACATCAGCCACCGCCAGCGTCGAGAAGGCTTATTTGTTTTTGATTTTTCCGCGGGGAATCACTGCTGTCGTCACCGCTGCACGCATGGGCTCGCCAGTGAGGGGCTTGGGCGGCGAGGTGTCCTTTTTAGGTTTTTTGGATTCTTTGTTGGTTTTCTGCTGACCTTTTGCCATGGTGAACTCCGTTGAAATAGTGGATTTTTGGAATCTCCACTTTACACGATACATCCCAGCAACACCGCGCGTCGCCCAAGAAAAAGACCGCCAACGGGTTAGCGTTGGCGGTCTTCAGAGAGGTGGTGGTGGAACACGGAACCGAACCCGCGTCCGCATCCCGACAAGGATAGCAAGGTTTTGATCTTGAGGGCGTGGATTCGAGTATTTGGCCGAATTCAATTCCGCCTGCGACCAGCAATGAGCGCGCATTGTCTGGAAATCAGCGGTCAGGCTTGAGCACGCAAGGCGGATCGCTCGGATGTCATCTGTGAAATCAGATGCCGCAGTTTTT
>CAJASG010000627.1 GCA_903944555.1 uncultured beta proteobacterium | reverse complement strand
CCCGATCGTCAACCCTAAAAGGGCCCGCATCCGCCAACTTCACATCATTGACCGAATGCTGGAGAATGGATTCATCACCGCCGAGGAGGCCGAAGCAGCCAAAAAGCAGGAACTCAAAGTCAAGACAGGGGGTAACGCCAATCAGGTGCACGCTGAGTACGTGACTGAAATGGTTCGCCAGCTGATGTATGCGCAGTATGGCGACGAGACCTACACCCGAGGCTTGGACGTAAAAACAACCCTACGGGCAGCCGACCAGGATGCCGCCTACAAGGCGTTGCGCCGCGGAATCATGGATTTCGAGCGTCGCCAAATTTACCGGGGGCCGGAAAAATTCATCGCGCTTTCCGCCATTGCGCAAGAAATTGAAGAGGCCATCGATGAAGTGCTGGACGAACACCCGGACAACGGCGATGTCATGTCCGCAGTGGTGCTGGAGGCAGATTCCAAAAAAATAAAGGCGGTGCGCCAAAATGGAGAAACGCTTGAAATCACCGGTGACGGACTCAAACCCGCGCAATCAGGACTGACGGACAAAGCCCCTCCTAATATCAAAATTCGTCGTGGTGCGGTGATTCGGGTTGCCAAGACAGCCAAGGGAGCCTGGGAAATCACCCAGTTACCCGAAGTGGAAGGCGCATTTGTCGCGCTGGATCCTCGGGATGGCTCCATCAAAGCGCTGGTCGGCGGCTTCGACTTCACCAAGAACAAGTTCAACCACGTGACGCAAGCGTGGCGCCAGCCTGGCTCCAGTTTCAAGCCATTCATCTATTCGGCGGCGCTGGAGAAGGGATTCACCCCTTCGACCGTGATAAACGACGGGCCCTTGTTCTTTGATGCGGGGGTCACCGGGGGGCTGCCTTGGGAGCCGAAGAACTACGACGGCACGTTTGAAGGACCCATGACACTACGCCGCGGTTTGGCGAAATCCAAGAACATGATCTCCATCCAGATTCTCCAATCCATAGGCACTCAATATGCCCAGGAATGGATTTCCCGGTTTGGGTTCGATCCAGAGAAACATCCGCCTTACCTCACAATGGCACTGGGCGCGGGTTCTGTCACACCGATGCAAATGGTCACGGGATATTCGGTTTTTGCCAATGGCGGCTACCGGGTGAACCCTTGGCTGGTCTCCAAAGTGAGTGAGCAGCGCGGCAAAGTGCTGGTGGAAGCGCAAGCACCGGCCCTGGAGAATACCGAGCGCGCCATTGACGCGCGCAACGCCTACCTGATGACCAGTCTGCTACAAGAAGTGACCCGTTCCGGTACTGCGGCACGCGCCCAGGCGACGCTGAAGCGCCCGGACATCTACGGTAAGACGGGAACCACCAATGACTCTATGGACGCTTGGTTCGCCGGCTACCAACCCACACTGGCCGCAGTCACATGGATCGGCTATGACACACCGCGCAAGCTCGGTGACCGTGAAACCGGTGGAGGCCTAAGCCTACCGGTCTGGATCAGCTTCATGGAAAGCGCCTTGAAAAACGTCCCTATCACAGAACCCTCAGCGCCAGAAGGCGTGGTGCACACCGGTGGAGAATGGTATTTCGATGAATTTTCCAAAGGAGCCGGGGTATCAGGACTGGGTCTGGATAAGAAAACCGACGCAGAACCCCAACCCTTGCCGGTCGCAGACGAAAAGAAAAAGATACTGGATCTGTTTAAAAATTGATTAAGGTTGAAACTGCAGATCGACACCGGACTGCGCGCTGGTATTGTGTGCAAGTTCGGCAAAAAATTCACCCTGGCCCTTGGTGTCCTGCCACAAACCGTCGACCCAGCGGTAGTGGTAGCCACCGGATTTAGCCGCCATCCAGACTTCATGCAACGGTTTTTGCAGATTGATGATGATTTGACTTCCATTGGAAAACGTCAGCGTCACCATGTTTCCCACGCGCTGATTGTCGATATCGGCATCCGTCTCGTCATTGATCCTGTCGCAGGCAGCCTCAATGGTTTTAAGCAGGGTTTCCGCACGGTCCATGAATTCTGGGTCGGTCATACAATTTCACCATGTTGATTACAAAGCAAATTTTAGTCAGTGCGCTTGTCCTTGGCGCCTGTGTGTTGAATCTGGCGGGCTGTGGCCAAACGGGCGCACTGTATATACCGGCCCGCAACACCCCGGCTAAAGCGATTCCCGCACCGTCCACTCCCTCTTCAGAACCCAACCAGCCATGACATCCCGCACCCTCCCCGGCCAACCCCACATCCATTACAAAGACGGCCAGCTTTGCGTAGAGGACTGCACCTTGGAAGCCTTGGCGTCCGAACATGGCACCCCTTTGTTTGTCTACTCCAAAGCATCGATGCTGGCCGCACTAGCCGCCTACCAACGCGGTTTCACAGGTCGCAATGCACAAATCTGCTACGCCATGAAGGCCAACTCCTCGTTGGGTGTCCTGCAAGTGTTCGCCCAGGCGGGCTGCGGTTTTGACATTGTTTCTGCCGGAGAACTGGCCCGCGTACTGGCGGCCGGCGGCGACGCCGGCAAGGTCATTTTCTCAGGCGTGGGGAAAACCCGCCGTGAAATGCGCGAGGCCCTGCTGGCCGGTATTGGCTGCTTCAACGTGGAAAGCGAAGCCGAGATCGATGTGCTCAACGAGGTGGCGGTGTCCCTGCAGCTGCGCGCTCCTATCAGCATTCGCGTCAATCCCAACGTGGACCCCAAGACCCACCCGTATATTTCCACCGGCCTCAAAGGCAGCAAATTTGGCGTTGCACACGACCGCACTCTGGCCACCTACCAGCACGCCGCAGCGCTGCCCGGCTTGCACGTGGTCGGTATCGATTGCCACATCGGCTCGCAAATCACCCTGGAATCCCCCTATCTGGATGCCGTGGACCGCATGCTGGATTTGGTGGAATCCATCGAAGCCGCCGGCATCCCGATTCACCATATTGATTTTGGGGGTGGTTTGGGGATCAACTACAACGGCGACACACCACCGCAAGCCGATGCACTGTGGACCAAGATGCTGGCGAAACTCGATGCCAGGGGCTTTGGCCAGCGCAAATTGATGATTGAGCCCGGGCGCTCACTGGTCGGCAATGCAGGCGTGTGCGTGACTGAAGTGCTGTTTATGAAACCCGGGGAACAGAAGAATTTCTGCATCGTCGACGCCGCCATGAACGACTTGCCGCGGCCCGCCATGTACCAGGCCTTTCATGACATTGTTCCGCTGGAACAGAAAAAGCGGGCACAGCCGGATTCGGCGTCGCTGGTCTGCGACGTGGTCGGACCGGTCTGTGAAAGCGGCGACTGGATCGGCCATGACCGCCCGCTCGCGGTTGCGGCGGGCGACCGCTTGGCGGTGTTGTCGGCGGGCGCTTACTGCATGAGCATGTCCAGCAACTACAACTCCCGGCCCCGGGCTGCCGAGGTGCTGGTTGACGGCAAGCAGGCCCATCTCATCCGCGAGCGGGACAGCCTGGCAGACCAGATGCGTGGAGAGCGCCTGCTGTAGACCGAGAAATCGGCGAATGACTTCAGATCAGATCGCAGTGATATCGCTATTATTTTGATAGCTTGCTGCGCAATGAACACGGGCGAAACAGGGGGTTTTTGCTTAAATATTTCCGCATGCGCCACGCCAGCAAGCTGCCAAGGATGGCGGCATACACCACCACCTCGGTAAAATTATTTTTACCGGACCGCATCCAGAAAAAATGCAGAATCGCCAGCCCCGCAACCACGTACACCAATCGGTGCAGGGCCTGCCAGCGTTTCGCTCCCAGTGTCCGAATCGCCCGATTGAAAGAGGTGACGGCCAGCGACGTTAGCAGCAAGATCGCGGTGAAGCCCACCAGAATAAATGGCCGCTTGGCTATGTCGTTGGCAATGTCGGCCACCCCAAAACCCATGTCAAACCCACTATAGGCCAACAGGTGCAACACGGCGTAAAAATAGACAAACAGTCCTGTCATCCGTCGAAATTTGGCAAGCGCAGTGATGCCAAAGAGCACCCGCACCGGCGTAATCGCCAACACGATGCACAGCATGCGCAGCGTCCAATCCCCAGTGGAGCGCACCAAGGATTCCGCCGGATTGGCGCCCAACTGATCGGTTGCGGCGGCCACCACCAGCCACAGGGCTGGCAACAGCGCAGCCAGAAACACCGAGGGTTTTGCGCGCCGGCTCGACAAGCAGCGATTCATCCAGGCAGACATGGTCAGTACAGTTTTTTCAAGTCCATGCCCGCGTACAACTGCCCCACCTGGGCCTCGTACCCATTGAACATCAGGGTTTTCCGTTTTTTGGCAAATAACCCATCTTCGCCAATGCGGCGCTCCGTAGCCTGACTCCAGCGGGGGTGGTCCACCAAAGGATTGACGTTGGAATAAAAGCCGTACTCATTGGCGGCTGCCTTGTTCCAGGCCGTGGCGGGTTGCTTGTCCGTGAAACGAATCTTGACAATGCTTTTGGCGCTCTTGAAACCGTATTTCCACGGTACCACCAGCCGCACCGGAGCGCCATTTTGGTTGGGCAGCACTTCGCCATACATGCCGAACGTGAGCAGCGTCAAGGGGTGCATGGCTTCGTCCAGCCGCAGACCCTCAACATAAGGCCAATCCAACACCCGTGAGCCAACAAATGGCATGGTATTGGGATCGGCCAAAGTCACAAACTCGACGTACTTGGCGCTCCCCAAGGGCTCCACCCGCTTGATCAACTCGGCCAGGGAGTAACCGACCCAGGGAACCACCATGGACCAACCCTCCACACAACGCATCCGGTAAATCCGCTCCTCCATCGGGCTGAGTTTGAGTAAGTCTTCCAGCCCCAGCTTGCCGGGCTTTTTGACCAGCCCTTCAATGTCGACCGACCATGGGCTGGTTTTGAGCGTATGCGCGTTCACCGCAGGGTCCCCTTTGTCGGTCCCGAACTCATAGAAGTTGTTGTAGCTGCTGGCGTCTTTGTAGGCGGTCAGCTTGTCCATCGTGACAGCCCCCTCTACCGTTGACTGGCGTGCGCCCAATGCCGCCAGTTTTCCGGGGCGTGGCGTGTGGCCAGCCCCCTGCGCCAGCGCCTGACGCGAGGCCCACAGGGCCAACGCCCCGCCAGCGGCACCGGTCGCCATCACTTTCAACATCGCACGCCGCCCTTCGTACGTTGAGCGATCGGTGATTTCACTGGTTACGGAATGGGTAAAGCCGTTGTTGGTGGTTTTGATGCGCATGTGGAACGTCCTTGGTTAACCGTTAGTCGTCGTGTCACACCGTTTCTTACACCGCGTCGAAGTACGGTGTTCTTCGTGTGCTACAGGTACAGAAGCCTGAGTATTGCAAGGACGAAAAAAAGGGCAGACCATCTGGTGATGGACCTGCCCCCGGTAGGGTTGCCTGGCGCTGCGTTTTATCGCAAACCGGCCACGTAATCTGACACGGCTTTGATTTCCCGGTCGTTCAGTTTGGCCGCAACTTGCGTCATTTGCACACTGTTGTTGCGTACGCCATCACGGAATGCAGTGAGCTGTGCTGCTGCGTATTCCGTATGCTGACCACTCAAACGAGGGTACTGGGAAGGAATGCCAGCGCCGTTCGGGCTGTGGCAACCGGCGCAGGCTGGGATTTGTCGGTCTGCAATTCCACCGCGGTAAATGCGTTCACCCAAAATCACCAATTCTTTTTCTTTGGCAAACCCGGTCTTTGCTTTTTTCGAGGTCAACCAATACGCAATGTTCTTCATGTCTTCGTCCGATAGTGCGGACGCAAAACCCTTCATGATGGCGTTGCTACGCTTGTCAGATTTGAACTCTTGTAATTGTTTAACCAAGTATTCAGGGTGCTGCTGCGCCAGCTTCGGATAGGCTGGCGTGCCAGAGTTTCCGTCTGCTCCGTGGCAAGCTGCGCAAATCGCTCCGTAGCTCGCCTCACCCTTGGCCAAGTCGGGTTTGGCCGCCTTGGCTGGTGCCGCTGCAACGTGCGCAGCGGGCTCCGGCTTAGCTTCCTGGGCGAAAGCGGTGAAGGTAGTTACTGCAGCGGCAGCGATGAGAAAATGGGCAATCAACTTCATGGGGATGTTGTTTCTGTCTGGTGTGCAAAACAGCGCCATTCTACAATGGCGCTCCGGGGCCCACACCAATATTAATGACTACCAATACAAAACCACCTTCTGCAGCGCGACCCGGAGCAGTCCAGAGTCCCGTCGAAAAATCAGAAGCCACCATTGCGATGGGCTGGATGCACACTGCAAAATTCCTGACCACCGCGCCCCAACTGCACTTTTTGCCTGCGCTGGACGTTCCCGAAATTGCCTTTGTCGGCCGCTCCAATGCCGGAAAATCCACCTGCATCAACACGCTGACCCAGCAAAAGCAGCTTGCTTTCGCTTCCAAGAAGCCGGGGCGCACCCAACACATCAACTTGTTTGCATTGGGCAAACAGGGCGTCATGGACGCCGTGCTCACCGACTTGCCGGGTTATGGTTACGCGGCTGTGCCCAAAGCGGACAAGATTCGCTGGCAGCAAGTCATGGCCAACTACCTGGTCACGCGCGAAAACCTCAAAGGCATCGTGCTGATGTGTGACCCGCGCCATGGCATGACGGAGCTTGATGAGATTCTTCTGGACATTGTTCGCCCGCGCGTGCAGGAGGGCTTGAAGTTTCTGATCGTTTTAACCAAATCCGACAAACTCAACCGCGAAGAGGCAACCAAGGCGTTATCCATCGCCAAATTGCAGGCCGGTGGCGGTGATGTCATGCTGTTTTCGGCACCCAAACACAAGGGCGTCGATGAAGTGGCAAAACTGCTGTGGAAATGGGCCCATCCGCAGACAACCACACCGCCTGCGGAGCCCCCCCCCACGGCCCCATGATTGAAACCTTCCAGCGGCCACTTCCGCACGGCGTTACCCTCAGCTGCCGTGCGTCAGGGGCGCCAGGAAGACCGGTTCTGGTTTTTTTGCACGGATTTCCCGAAGGTGCATTCATTTGGGATGCATTTCTGGAGCACTTTTCCCAGCCGGAAAATGGCGGTTATCGGTGCGTAGCCCCTAACCTGCGCGGATTCGAACGCTCCACGGCCCCCCAAGAGCTCGAAGCTTACCGCCCCAAACATTTGGTGCAGGACATTGCGGCCCTGGTTGCCTCTGAGACCCAGGAAGGCCAGCCCTTGGCGTGCCTCGTGGCACACGACTGGGGTGGCGCGGTGGCCTGGAATTTCGCCAATCAACTGGCGCACCTGACCGAAAAGCTGACCATCATCAACTCGCCGCACCCAGGCACTTTTTTACGGGAGTTAAAAGGGAATCCACGCCAGCAAGCGTCCAGCGCCTACATGAACTTTCTGATTCAACCAGACGCAGAGGCGCTGCTGACCCGCAACGATTTTGAGCGACTTTGGGCCTTTTTCTCCGACATGGCGGTGGCCGGTCAGCCCCTTGCGTGGATGACCGAAGCGGTCAAGAACCAGTACCGGGAAGTATGGTCTGCGGGCTTGCGGGGTGGATGCAACTACTATCGTGCATCTCCCTTGCGCCCGCCGCGCCCACAGGACCCAGCGGCTGCGGCGATCAACATCCCGGAAAACATGCTAACGGTTGCCATTCCCACCATGGTGGTTTGGGGCATGGGCGACACCGCGCTTCCACCGGAACTGCTGGACGGATTGGCGCACTACATCCCCCAACTCAGATTGCACAAAGTCGATGGGGCCACGCATTGGATTGTTCACGAACAGCCACAACTGCTGATCAGCTATCTACAGGCCTTCCTGCAAACATAGCCAAGCGCTCAATAGGGCGGCAAATCGCCGTTGGGTCGGTCTTTGAACCGCTTGTGCACCCAGTAATACTGCGACGGCATGCCATCGATGTAGCCCTGCAGCCGCACATTCATCAGGGCAGTATCTGCCACCAGATCACCCGACGGGACATCGCGCCACGCGGGTAGCACCTTGATTTCATAGCCCTTCTTCGTCATACAGGAAATGACCGGCACCACTTTGGCCCGCCCCAGCCGCGCAAAGCGGGAGAGCGAAGGAACGGTCGCCGCAGCAACGCCATAAAACGGCACAAAAACCGACTCCTCAGGGCCAAAGTTCATGTCGGGTAACAGGTACAGCGGCTCCCCATTCTTCAGGGCCGCCAAGATAGGCTTGACGCCTTCGATGCGCCCAAACAAACGCGCATCGCCAAAGCGTTTGCGCCCTTGCAATATCCAGGCATCAGACACCTTGTTGGCCTGGTCGGTGTAAATGGTGGTGAACTGGCGGGGTATTTGCTGGGTCAGTGCGGTCCACCCAGCATCCAGTCCTACAAAGTGTGGCGCAAATATCACCGTGGGTTCTGCGCCATCCAACTCCTCCAAGGCCCCGCTTAAATGCAATCGCTTGCGAAGCAACGCCGGGTCGCCATGCCACAACCAGCCACGGTCCAGCCAAGCCTGGGCAAAGTACACGAATGCCTGCACGGCGTTTTTGCGAATCTGCGTCCTTGACCAATGAGGGAAGCACAGGGTCAGATTGACCCAGACCACGCGCCGTCGGGACGCCACCATCGCGTACAAGGCCAAACCCAAAACAAACCCCAATGCCCGCACCCACGCCAATGGAAGCAGACCCATCCATCGCAGCACCAAAAACACGCCACGCATCATCATGGCTGCAGCCCGCCGTCCACCGTAGGCGCATCGCCCCGTGGATGCTTGTAGCGTGCATAACCCCACAAATACTGGCCCGGCGACTGTCGCACCAACGCTTCCATCGCCGTATTGATTTGTGTGGCCGCGACTTGCATGTCTGCAGACAACTCGCCCGCCATCGGGCGCACATGAATCACATAGCCACGCCCCCACGGCAAACGCTGGCCCCACGCCAACAGCACGGTCGCACCCGTTTGCACGGCCAAGCGTGCCGACAAGACCATGGTGTAGGCATCCCGGCCAAAAAATGGCGCCCACACCCCTTGCGGCGATGGCGGCACCTGGTCAGGCAGCAATCCCACGCATTGCCCTTGCTTCAAAGCCTTGATCAATTGCTTCACCCCCGCGAGCGAGGTGGGTGCGGTGAGCAAGCCCGGACGGATTCGCGCCGACGACACCAATGCACGCAGCCAGGCCTGCCGTGGCGGACGAAACAGCACCGTCATGGGCCGACCCGACTCCCCGAAACGCGCTGCATAGGCCTGTGCCGTCACTTCAAAGCAACCCAGGTGCGGCGTCAGAAACACAATGCCCTTGCCGCATACCAGTGCTGCGTCGATGTGCTCGGCGCCATCCCAATGGACGGTCACGGGGCGTCCAAACCACAGGCGCGGCAACTCACTGACCAACTGCCCGGCCGCACCCACCGCCGGGAGCCAGTCAGCACGCCCGAGCTTTGCCTGGTCCGCGTTTTCAACAAAACGCTGCCGGTAGGTGGTTGACCCCAAAAAGGCCACCCAACCCAGAATCCAGCCGATGCCATGCAATAGCCATAAAGGCAGGAAGGACAGCAATTTGAATAAACGGGTCATGTCTGGGATAAAATCTGCGCTGTCGCTGAGTTACGGAACTACTTGCAGGGCGACGAACACGCTGGCCATCTGTCAAAAGATCGCCATTGTGCCTTGTCAATATTGACAAATCTGCTAAAGCGTTCGCCGAAGCTCCAAGGCCCAAGCAACGCGACTTGATGTTTTTTTGGAGTTAACACTTATGGCGAACGATTTTCTCTTCACGTCCGAGTCTGTTTCTGAAGGTCACCCTGACAAGGTTGCCGATCAGATTTCTGATGCAATTCT